>WLEB01000001.1 GCA_009704505.1 Actinomycetota bacterium
ACCCGGTCCCATTCCGAACCCGGAAGTTAAGCCTCTCAGCGTCGATGGTACTGCAAGGGTGACCTTGTGGGAGAGTAGAACGTCGCCGGACTTCTTTTATAAAAAGGGGCGCTTTAATCAGCGCCCCTTTTTTATTTCTCACTTTTAAACTTTAAATCAATACAATTTGTTTGATGAAAATTTAGGTGTAGAAAATGCAGAGACGAACTAAAGATGAAAAAACTTTTAGCTGTTTTTTCTTTTGAAAAAAGAACTTTGAAAAGCATATGAAGTTAAGGAGGTTTTGAACATGGTCGAGAAAGATTCACGTCCTGACAGAGCTTCCAACGGTCCTTCTAAAAACAATCCACCACGTAAACCAATTGGTCCAAACTCATCCCGCCGGCGTGAGGATTTACCCGCCAGGGGTGGTTCATCTGATCGCGCAGGAGCACCGCGCCAAACAAGAGATGGCTCAAACCCACGCGGGGCAAGGCCAGCGCCTATCCAGCGAGATCAATCCCGATTGCGTCCTCGAATATTTGAACCTGATATCCCTGAAGAAATCACAGGTGAGGAATTAGAAAAATCCGTACGAGCCGAATTACTCAGTCTGTCTCCGGAGAATGCAAAAGTAGTTGCTCGTCATTTAGTGTGTATCAATTTGTATCAAGATAGTGATCCGTTACTAGCTCACAAGCATGGAATTGCAGCGGCTCATCACGCTGGTCGTTTGGCAGTAGTTCGCGAAACCGCCGGATATGCCGCTTACAGAGCAGGTTATTTTGAGATTGCATTAAAAGAATTGCGAGCAGCCTTTCGAATTTCGGGAGATGTTTCATCACTTCCGGTGATGGCTGACTGTGAACGCGGTTTAGGAAATCCTCTTAAAGCTATAGCTCTTGCTGGATCAGCAGATGTAAAGAAGTTAGCTAAAGCAGAAGAGATTGAAATGAGAATTGTCGCGGCCGGAGCGCGCCGTGATCTTGGTGAGTTTGATGCAGCAGTTGTCACTTTAACGTGCAAGGAATTGAATAACGAGACCGATGAGTGGGCAGTTCGACTCCGATATGCATATGCCGACGCACTTGATGCCGCTGGGCGAGGCGAAGAATCCAGGCTTTGGTTTGGAAAATGCGCCCAACTAGATCTTGACGATTCAACTGATGCAGCAGAACGCGCTGAGGGATAGTTGCAGTAATTAGTAACATCTATTCACACTTACTAAATTCACCCAAATGCCTCCTGCTTAATTAGGCGGGATTAGCCGTGTATTTGGGTAGGCTAAACCTTATGAGCAGAAACAACGATCTCAGATCAACCTTTAAATCATTTACAGAAAACTTAGCCTCTGGCAATAAGTCGGCAGCCGATGTTGCCGACTCGCTGAACACTTGGCTCAAAGAAGGTGGAGAAGCTTTAAGGGTGAAGATAGAAGATGAGGTTGAACGCTCCGTATCAAAAATGGGTTTTATCAAACGGGGAGAGTTTGAGGCTCTCAGACAACAGGTCGCTGAGTTGGCAAGTGCCGATAACCTAAGTCCGTCATCCCAATCCTCAAATCGAACTGCAAAGAAGACAGGTTCAAGGGTCAAGAAAACATCCGGAGTGAAAAAAGTCTCTCCGACCAAATCATCGTCGTCTCGTGCATCATCTACCGTAAAGAGTTCGCAGGTGAAGAAACAATCAGGCTCGACTAAAAGTAAACTCAAAGTAAGTAAGGTGAAATAATGGAGAATAATTCTAATGGTGATTCATTGAGTAATACCACAGACGTTAACCCAGAAAACTTAGTGGCCGAAGTTCGTGCCGAGTTGACTGAAATTGATGCAATGGATGTAAGCGATCACGCAGATCGTTTCGAGCAGCTTCATAACAAGTTAAATTCTGCGCTGTCATCCATCGACGGTATGTAGAAACAGTAATGAAAACTAGATTGGATGCTGAGTTAGTTAGACGCGAACTGGCACGATCTAGAGATGCTGCTGCAGACCTAATAGAAAAGCGTTCAGTTTTAGTTAATGGAATCCCCGCGACAAAACCGGCAACACAAGTCGATGCTCAAACATCAATAGTGATTGCAGGAGAGCGAGATGATTTTGTCTCTCGAGGCGGTCACAAATTAGACGGCGCTCTGGCGCATTTTTCTGGTGTTAATGTAGAAGGAAAAAGGTGTTTAGACGCAGGGGCATCAACAGGTGGATTTACTGACGTGCTTTTGCGCAGAAAGGCCGCACATGTCGTGGCCGTTGATGTTGGATATGGTCAACTGGCATGGGAGCTTCGACAGGATGAACGGGTAACGATTTTAGATCGCACCAACATTCGCCACCTGACAGGGGAGATGGTTGGGGAGCCGATTGATTTAGTTGTCGCCGACCTTTCATTTATCTCTTTAACCCTAGTACTTCCCGCTCTTGCCGCTGTTTCTAAACCTGACGCAGATTATGTAGTGATGGTGAAGCCACAGTTTGAAGTGGGTCGCGAAAAACTTGGCGCAGGAGGCGTGGTTCGTGATCCCCAGCTTCGAAAGACCGCAGTCGTTGACGTTGCAGATTCGGCATACGATGTTGGTCTAGGAACATTAGGCGTTACTGCTAGCTCTCTACCGGGACCTGCAGGCAATGTAGAGTATTTTCTATGGCTGCGCAGAGGCGCACCGCACATCGATCTGGAAGCAATCGATGAAGCAATAGCGAAGGGACCTCAGTGAAGCGTAATCTGCTAATCGTCTGTAATCCCTCTCGTAAGGATGCTGTTGCAGCAGCAGTTCAACTTGAAGCATCTTTGTCAAAGACTTTCGATGTCTTCACAATTTCCGATATTGATATCTCTGGAATTAAGAAAGTAAAAATCTCGGATCTTCCTGAAATAGAAGTTGGGATTGTTTTGGGAGGAGATGGAACAACGCTAAGAGCGGCAGAAGTTGCACATCTACGTCAGGTTCCTCTTCTTGGTGTAAATCTTGGTCATGTTGGATTCTTATCCGAGGTCGAAGAGTCGAATATTGCCGATGTTATTTCAGCTGTTCTTGAAAAAAGCTATGTAATCGATCCACGTATTACTCTCAAGTATGAAGTGAGTAGAAATGGAAAAATTGTTGATTCGGGATGGGCGCTAAATGAAGTCACGGTGGAGCGCGAGAAAACAACTATGGTCGAACTGTTTCTTGAAATTGATAATCGCCCTATCTCCAGATGGGGTTGTGATGGATTGATCTGCTCAACACCGACCGGTTCGACAGCTTATGCCTTCTCAGCCGGTGGTCCCATCCTGTGGCCAGAAGTTGATGCGCTAGTAGTTCTTCCGATTTCGGCCCACGCGCTTTTCTCGCGTCCACTAGTTATTTCACCGACATCAAAAATTGTTGTGGGTATTGAATCTGCCCAGGCTCTTTTATCGGCCGATGCACTGCGTAAGTTTCCATTGATTGCGAAAGATAAAGTCTTCGTTACAAAAAACGATGGAATTATTCAGTTAGCGCATTTAAAGAACACATCGTTTAGTGATCGACTTGTGGCAAAGTTTAAGCTTCCAGTTGAAGGCTGGCGTGGTGAGTGAGCGCACATTTCTCGAAGAGATAACCATTCGTTCGATCGGAGTTATCGATCAATCTACGTTGGAGATTTCGAAGGGATTGACTGTTTTGTCAGGGGAGACTGGCGCTGGCAAAACAATGATTCTTACAGCTTTAAACCTTATTCTGGGAGGTAAATCGGACAGTTCGCTGATTCGAAAGGGATCCGAACGCCTAGTAGCTAGCGGTAAATTCGCCGTACCCAAAGATTCAGAAAATCTTTTTGAGGACCTAGTAGTTGAAGATGGTCAGTTGATCATTACTCGCACTGTAAATAGCGATGGCAAGAGCAAGGCAACTAGCAACGGCGTTAACGTTACGGCCGCTATGCTCAATTCTGTCGCCAGTAATCTTGTAGAAGTTCACGCACAGTCGGCGAATCAGAGTATTTCCAAAAGTTCAAGACAAAGGGAACTTCTAGATCGGTTTGCACAATTAGATCTGTCACCCTACACATCGTCTTTGAACTCCTTCCAAGAGATGAAGTCACGAATTGCCGCATTAACAAAGGCAATAGCTGATAAAGAAAAAGAGCTATCAGCGCTGACAGAGTTTTCAACTGCTTTTAGTAAGTTAAAACCTAAAGATGGCGAAATCGATGAGATTAACGCTGAGATTTCCCGTCTATCCAGCGTTCATGAGCTAGGCATGTCTACCCAAGAGGCGTTAACTGCAATCTCGAGCGAAGAATCGGGAGCTTTGGTTGGACTTGCACATGCAAAGCGCTCCCTAGAAAAGGCCAAGGAGATGGATCCTTCACTTGAAGCCATCCATCAACAAATCAGCGAAAGCTTCTTCACTTTAGATGATGCAAATATCGCTTTGAATTCATATGTAAGTTCATTGGAGGCCGACCCGCAGAGGCTAGAAACTTTGCACGCACGCAAGGCTGATTTAAGGGCATTGATTAAGCGATACAGCAGTTTAGGTAGTGCCGAAGATATCGGAGAAAATTTAAAGGAGTTAATCTTAAAATTTGCCAACAGCGCAGATGCAATAGCTGACCTCAATGGCGGCGATGAGAGATTGAATCAACTAAATAGTGAGCTAAAAGAAATAAAGAGAAAACTGTTAGTGGCTGCACAGGAAGTAAGTGCTCAGCGAATTAAGGCGGCCGATGTGCTTTCTAACGCCGTAACAAAAGAGATCCAAGCTTTGTCTATGCCTCATGCGCGCTTTGTCATTCAAGTGAGTTCTCCCGACTACAACGCTCCAAAGGAATCAGACTTTACAATCCATGGGTGTGATGAAATCTCGATGTTTATACAAGCTCACAATGATGCTCCATTGGTGCCTATTGCAAAGGGTGCAAGCGGTGGGGAGATGTCTCGAGTAATGTTGGCATTAGAAGTTGTCATTGCATCTACTCATCCAATAGGCACATATGTATTCGATGAGGTGGATGCTGGAGTCGGCGGTAAAGCAGCGATAGAAGTTGGAAAGCGATTGCACGAACTTTCTAAGCATGCGCAGGTAATCGTTGTAACGCATCTTCCGCAAGTAGCCGCTTGGGCAGACTCACATTTTGTAGTCACTAAAAACAATGACGGTTTGGTCAGTCAAAGTGATGTTCAAAAAGTCGAGGGCGAAAGCCGTGTGCAAGAAATTGCTCGTATGCTTGCGGGGTTGGATGAATCTTCTAGTGCTCGAGAGCACGCCACGGAACTGCTCGCCCTTAAGGTGTAACCAAGCGCCCTACTTTGATGATAGGTTTGTCTTCCATGGGCCAAGCGCATGTGACTAAGCATTTATTCGTAACAGGCGGAGTTGCCTCAAGTTTAGGCAAGGGTCTTACAGCTTCGAGTTTAGGGCGTTTATTGGTAGCCCGTGGAATTCGAGTAACAATGCAAAAATTAGATCCATATTTGAATGTGGATCCAGGCACAATGAATCCTTTTCAACACGGTGAGGTCTTTGTGACTGATGATGGCGCTGAAACCGATTTGGATATCGGTCACTACGAAAGATTCTTAGATAGAAATCTTCATGGCTCGGCAAACGTAACTACCGGTCAGGTTTATTCACGGGTAATTGCCCGAGAACGTCGCGGTGAGTACCTAGGTGAGACGGTACAAGTTATTCCACACATCACTAATGAAATTAAAGAACGAATCATCGCGATGGCCGGGCCTGAAATTGATCTTGTTATCACCGAAGTTGGTGGCACTGTTGGAGATATTGAGTCACAACCATTTTTAGAAGCGATACGTCAGATACGACAGAGTGTTGGAAGAGATAATGTCTTTTACCTTCATGTTTCTTTGGTTCCATATATCGGCCCATCAGGAGAGCTAAAAACTAAACCAACTCAACACTCAGTAGCTGCCCTTAGAAGTATAGGTATTGCCCCCGATGCGATAGTTCTGCGCTCTGATCGAGAGATTCCTGAAGGGGTTAAGAAGAAAATTTCTCTGATGTGTGACGTGGATGCAGAGGCCGTGGTTGCAGCCGTGGATGCACCATCAATATACGACATTCCTAAGGTTTTACACTCTGAAGGTTTGGACGCCTATGTTGTTAAGCGTTTAGGGTTTAAGTGTCATGATGTTGTTTGGGGCGAATGGGATGCCCTCTTAGAAAAAGTGCATCACCCAAAACACCACATCAAAGTTGGTTTGGTGGGCAAATACATTGACTTACCTGATGCCTATCTTTCTGTATCTGAAGCTTTACGTGCCGGCGGCTTTGCAAACGAGGCAAAAATAGAGATTGTTTGGATTGCAAGTGATGAGTGTGAAACCCAGCAAGGTGCATCGAAGTTGTTATCTGATCTAGATGCTATCTGCGTTCCGGGAGGATTCGGTATCAGAGGTATTGAAGGAAAAGTTGGTGCATTAAAGTTTGCACGCGAGAACAAGATCCCAACTTTAGGCCTGTGTCTGGGCTTGCAATGTATGGTGATTGAAGCGGCAAGAAACTTAGCTGGTATTTCAGATGCTATTTCGGCTGAGTTCTCAGAGACAGGCACACCTGTTATTGCAACGATGGAAAGTCAGAAGGAAGTTGTTTCCGGTAAGGCCGATATGGGCGGAACTATGCGATTAGGTCTATATAAGTCAGATTTACTTCAAGGTTCAGTAGTTGCAAACCTTTATGGAGCGCGAGAAATATCCGAAAGACATCGTCATCGCTATGAAGTAAACAACAAGTATCGAGACAAGATTTCAGATGCCGGTCTCGTTTTCTCTGGGATGTTCACTGAAAGAGACCTGGTTGAATTTGTGGAACTTCCTCAAGAGGTACATCCTTTTTATGTAGGAACTCAAGCTCATCCGGAGCTACGCTCACGTCCAACGAGACCACATCCCTTGTTTATTGGTTTAATAGCAGCGGCGGTAGCTGCTAAAAGGTAAAAGTGACTCTAATCCGGGAAGACCACAGAATATGTATTGGGGATCAGTACCGTGAACTTTGAGACGGCAGCCGAATCTTTTCTCAACCACTTGCACATTGAAAAAGGTTTGGCCAAGAACACAATATTTGCATATAGGCGTGACCTACATAAATTTTGCAGTTTTCTAGAAGGTCGCGATTTAGTTACAGTAGAACCTGAGGACATCACTAAATTTGAAGTGTTCCTTCGCGGACAAAAACTTTCAGTGGGAACTATCAATCGTATCGATTCGACTTTGCGGAGTTTCTTCAATCATTTACATATAGAACACGGGTTGAAAGATCCAACTTTAGAAATAGTTACAAGTAAGAATGTAAGGAGATTGCCGAAAGCTATCTCTGTAGATCAGATGAGTTCAATCATTGAATCTTCATATCGACAAAGTGACCCTATTACCTCTAGAGATCGCGCAATCGTCGAATTGTTATATGCCAGCGGAGCAAGAGTCTCTGAATTGATAGCACTTGATATATCTGACGTAGTTTCGGTTGCTTCAGAAGCAGACATCGTAACAACGCTGAAACTACGAGGAAAAGGTGGCAAGGAACGCATCGTTCCAATGGGATCGTTTGCAAAATCTGCTATCGATGATTATTTGATAAGAATACGACCAGGACTTCTTGAAAAAGCCGGCAAAAGTACTCATGCGTTGTTTCTAAATGCTCGGGGCACAAGGATTTCACGACAGAGTGTTTGGCAGATAGTTCTAGATGCAGCAAAGGCCGCGGGAATCACACAAGAAGTATCTCCGCATACATTTCGCCATTCGTATGCAACGCATCTATTAGATGGGGGAGCAGATATTCGCGTTGTGCAAGAGCTACTGGGGCATTCATCGGTAACAACTACACAGATTTATACGTTGATTTCCATCGATAAAATTCAACAAACCTATATAACAGCTCACCCTAGAGCTCAGTAGTAATTGTCTGATCTTGAGCTTTATTGACCTCTAAGGCGCCGTGCCAAGATACTTTGATCACCCTTGGCTTCAAGATCTGCGATTATTACTGCAATTGATTCACGAACTATGCGTCCGCGATCAACTGCTAATCCAAGATCACCTCGCATCTGCAAACGTGCTTGATCCAAATCAAAAAGTTCATCTGGTGAGAGATAAACAGTAATTTTTTCATCGTGCCTTTCTCTACCTGAAGGGGAGCGGTCAACAGTAGTAACACGTCTGCGAGCGATTGTGCGCACACCTTTTTTAGAAGATGCTGCCTTTGGCGTTGTGATTGCAGGTGGAACTAATGGAGCAGGTGCGTCTTGGGAACTTTGAGCAGGAACGGCTGAAAGTGCGGGTGCGGTAGAACGAAAGAGTTCATCGGCTCCTGGAAGATTTGCTCTGCGGGTCATCGTGCGCCTCCTCTGGCAATAAGTTCTCTTGCAAGTCGACGATAAGAAGCCGCGCCACCAGATGATGTAGCGTATTTAGTGATTGGTTCTCCGACGACAGTAGTCTCTGGGAATCTAATTGTTTTAGCAATGATGGTTTCAAAAACATCCTCGGGGAACTGTTCTAGTAAACGTTCTAATACCTGGCGATTATGCGATGTCTTTTTGTCGTACATTGTTGCCAATATTCCGATTAATCGCAGCTCTGGATTGAGGAAACTCTTGACTTTATCTAAGTTACCTTTTAATTCAATAAAACCATGAAGAGCAAAGTACTCACATTGCATCGGTACGATCACTTCATCTGATGCCACCAATGCATTGATAGTCAGTTGTCCCATTGTTGGCTGGCAATCAATCAAAATGACGTCGTAGAAATCTTTCAGGGGAGCCAATGCGCGCTTAAGGTAGTGCTGTCCACCGATTTCTGCGCCCAGGGTAGTTTCAGCTGTACCCAAATCTCTGTTTGCTGGCAAGAAATCTAAACCCGGAACTGATGACTTAAGGACGATGTCATCGATCTTTGCCGTCGGTGTCATCAATGCGTAGTAGACGGTTTGTTCCAAAGGCAATGAGTGCGCGTTGACTCCAAGTCCAAGTGATAAACCACCTTGTGGGTCAAAATCGACAAGTAGAACTCTTCGTCCAAGTTCGGCTAGTGAAGCACCAAGGTTTATCGTGCTTGTAGTTTTACCTACGCCACCCTTTTGATTAAAGATAGAGATAATCTTGGCGCTGCCGTGGTTAGTCAGTGATGGTGGTGCAGGAAAGTTTTTGGCTTTTTTGCCCAGCAAGTTGGCTGTGGTCGCCACTTCTTCCGCAATTGTCGATTTAGCGCTCAATCTTCAAACCTCTTTCCTGATATGGCCGTGAGCCTAGGCGCTACATAGAAAACAGGCAAGCGTGAAGTAGGGTGCGCCAATGGAGATTTCATTAGAGGAATCAACCGATGTTAATCACGCATCGGGTGCTTTCTCTGTCCACCTAGACAACTTCGATGGACCCTTTGATCTACTTCTTCAGCTTATTTCTCGGCACAAAATGGACGTCACCGAGGTGGCCCTGAGTGCGGTAACCGATGAGTTCATAGCCTTCATCCGGGCCCTAGAGACCTCTGGCCAGGGCTGGGAGTTAGACCAGGCCACGGAGTTTCTTCTCGTGGCAGCGACTCTTCTAGATTTAAAGGCCGCCCGGCTATTGCCTAGCGGTGATGTGGAAGATGAGGAAGATCTGGCCCTACTTGAGGCACGAGACCTACTCTTTGCCCGATTGCTTCAGTACAGAGCCTTTAAGCAGATCGCCGCTACCTTCAGTGAGCGGATTCAACAGACGGAAAAGAGTTTCCCAAGGGTCGTAGCCCTAGATCCAGCGCTTTCAACCCTTTTACCCGAGGTGTTAATCGGGGTAGGGGCAGCTCGATTTGCCGCCATAGCCGAACGGGTTTTGACCCCCAAAACAACTCCGGTCGTCGCCTTGGAACACCTGCACTCAGCGATGGTCAGTGTGGCCGAGGAGTCCAAGCGAGTGGTTCAGGCGTTACGGGCAGGCAAATCAGTCAGCTTTAGAAGCCTGATATCCGATGCGGACAATACGTTGGTCGTTGTCGCCAGATTCCTGGCCCTATTGGATCTCTATCGCCAAGGGGTCCTTAGATTTGAGCAGGTTATAGCTTTAGGCGAACTCCAAATAAGCTGGACAGGCAGCCTTGAGGGAGAAGTAGAAGTGACCGATGAGTTTGATGTGCCAGTCATTCTGGATATGAAAGACTCGACAGAAAGTGGCGAAAATGTCTAATGTAGAAGTTGAGCGTTCCATTGAAGCCATCCTGATGGTCGTGGATGAACCGTTGAGCGAGATCATTTTGGCTCAGGTTCTGGAACAGCCAGTTGAGATAATTGAAGCCGCACTGTCCCGCCTGGAGTCTAGCTATGAGGACCGAGGGTTCTCGCTGCGTAAGATCAATGGGGGATGGCGGTTCTATAGCCACCCGAACTACTCCGCTGTAGTCGAGAAATTCGTACTAGATGGCCAGCAATCGCGCCTGACCCAAGCGGCCTTGGAGACCTTGTCTGTTATCGCCTATAGACAGCCAGTTTCAAGAGCCCGAGTTTCAGCTATTCGAGGGGTGAATGTCGAGGCAGTGATGAAGACCCTGATTACCCGTGGTTTGGTTGAGGAATCTGGCCTGGAGCATGAAACGGGTGCGATTTTGTATAAGACAACTAGCTATTTTCTCGAGCGCTTGGGTCTTAACTCCCTGGAGGATTTACCAGCTCTGGCGCCGTATTTGCCAGACCTTGAGGGGCTCGACGAAATCCTTGATTCGCTAACTGACTAAGCCTTCGGCTACCCTTACTCCTGACTGTCGGGAGGATAGCCATGGCCCAAATGAGGCTTAACAAAATCATCGCAGACTCGGGTGTTACTAGCCGAAGAGGAGCCGATGAATTAATCGAATCTGGTCGTGTAAGCGTAGACGGGCTGGTCGTTCGCGAGCTTGGAAGTAAGTTCGATCCGGATATAGTTCAAGTGATGGTTGATGGTGAGACAATTACACGCTCTTTGTCTAAGAGTTATTTAGTGCTTCATAAACCAAAGGGTGTTTTGTCAACCATGTTTGACCCTGAGGGACGTCCTTCCTTGGATGACTTTATTGACCTTCGCAAAGAGCGACTTTTTCATGTTGGCCGCCTTGATAAGGATTCCGAAGGGTTGATTCTGCTTACCAATGATGGCGATCTGACCTTCCGTGCGACCCATCCATCCTTCGGCCTGGAAAAGACATACGTTATTGAATTCGATGGCGCCTTGCCTCAAGGAGTGGACAAGATTTTGCTGAAGGGCGTTGAGCTAGAAGATGGAATGGGCCGGGTCTTGAGTTTTCGACAAATCTCCTCACGATGGATTGAAGTCTCAATCCATGAAGGTAGGTATCACATAATCAGACGCCTGATGGAGGCAGTGGGGGTGGATGTCCTTCGCTTGATCCGCACCAAGTTTGGTCCCATCTCCTTAGGCGATACCCCTGAAGGTCGATGGCGAGACTTGAACTCAACAGAATTGCTAAATTTACAAAAGGCTTTAGATATTTAACCTGTTTACTATAAATAGACAAATATGATAAATAACGATTTGTCTATAAACAGTTAATCAGGAGGCTTGATATCTATTTATCGATATAAGCAACTCTATCCTCGCTTACAAAGTCGGTTCATTATCTCTTTACCGATAATACGCTCAATTTTGCATGATGGTTGACGACCGCGGCTATCACACTAAAAAGTAGTAAACACGTTTTATAGATAAATGGTTAAATAAGTTTAGACGCGTTTTAAACCTCCCTCTGAATTTAAGGAAGGCGAGTATCCTTGGACAATGGCCATGAGAGGTATCCGGGGTGCGATTCAAGTAGAGGCTAACTCTGCTGCGGCTATCGCCTCTGGAGTCGAAGAGCTCATCGGGTCAATTTTAAAATCGAACGAGATCACCCCTTCTGATGTGATCTCTGTGTTCTTCACTTCTACGGCTGATTTGACCGCTGCCTTTCCGGCAGCTGCTTGCAGAGAGATGGGCTTCGCCAACGTTCCACTTATTGGTTCTGTCGAGGTATCTGTGCCTGGCGCGCTAGATCGCACCCTGAGGGCGCTTTTATTGGTGGAAACAGATCGCAAACCAGAGCAGATTTCACATATGTATCTACGCGGTGCGGCGGCACTTCGCCGAGACATTGCTCAATAGAAATGGCTCCTTCTTCAGGTAGCGAGCCTAGTTCGCTCAAATTTACCCCCACGCAGGTCCGTATTGTCGGCTCCGGTTTGATCGGAACCTCGATTGGACTGGCGTTAGTTCAACATGGTGTGAGCGTGGAAATGATTGATTCTGACCCGGCAAGCCAATCTCTAGCTTCGGATTTGATTGGCGGGGGTAGCGTCGGGCAGCCGCAGTTGGTCATCTTCGCTCTACCAACAAATAAGCTCGATGAGGTACTAAACCGGGAATTTAAACTAAACCCTCAATCAACATTTATGGATGTTGGCAGTGTAAAGAATGAAGTTCTACTAAAAGTTGAGGGTATCGCTGGATTAGCTTCACGTTTCGTACCTTCACACCCCATGGCTGGTCGAGAGATTGGGGGAGCAGGTTCAGCACGCGCCGATCTTTTCCAAGGCCGCAGTTGGGTAATCACTCCGATTTCGCAAACCAGCCCGGAATCGCTGCAAACAGTAGAAGCCCTGATTACCTTGTTAGGGGCAACAGCTTTGAAAATGTCGCCAGCCGATCATGATGCAGCCGTGGCTAAGGTTTCGCACTTGCCCCAGATTGTCTCTTCGCTTCTAGCAAAGCAACTCATTGGAACGAAGCATGAATGGATGGAGCTTTCGGGGCAGGGGTTGAGAGACTCAACCAGAATCGCTGGTTCCGACGCCCATCTTTGGAAAGAGATCATTTTCTCGAATCGGCAAGTCCTGTCTGGTCTACTCAAGGGTTTACGTGATGACGTGCAGTTAATGATCGATAACTTGGAAAACTCAAATCAAATAGAGAAAATTTTAGAACAAGGGCGTTCTGGGAGAGATTTGATTCCTGGAAAACATGGGGGCAAAGCACGCGAATACAGTTACCTACCGATCGTTATTGATGATAAACCGGGACAGTTGGCATCGATTTTCAATCTCTGCGCAACTTTGGATGTCAATGTTGAGGACTTAAGTATCGAGCATTCTCCTGGCCAGCTCAGCGCACTAATAACGTTGGCATTATCTCCAAGTGACGCGCAGAAACTCTCAAATCATCTTGCTTCGATCGGCTGGAACGTTCATCCGATTCGCAATTAGAAGTAGGCTCATCACATGGGCATAGTTGTAGCGATAGATGGTCCTAGCGGAGCTGGAAAATCAAGTGCGGCTAAGGAGATAGCACATCGCGCCGGATGGAATTATTTGGATACCGGTGCGTTATACAGAGCGGTCACATGGTTAGCTTTGGAAAACAAATGTGAAGAACCATTTTCCATTCTGCAACTATTAAAAGATCACCCAATACGCTTTGAATCAGATCCAACTTCGCCGCAAGTATTTGCAGGGACTGTCCAGATTACCCAATCAATTCGTGGACATTCAGTAACCGATAATGTTTCCCGAATTAGTGCAATGCCTGAGATTCGCAAACAGTTATTGATGATGCAACACAGCATTATTGACTCTAGTGAACGTGGAATTGTTGTTGAGGGACGAGATATAGGAACAGTGGTTGCTCCCGAGGCTGGGCTAAAGATATTTCTTACAGCAGATATAGATGCAAGAGCTGCACGCCGGGAAGATGAATTAGACGATAAATCTGTTGATGTTAAAGCATCTTTAGGGTCAAGAGATGCGATTGATTCCACTCGGATTCATTCACCGCTGGTCAAGGCACATGATGCCGTTGAGATTGATTCAACAAACCTTAATTTAGAAGAGACAATAGAACGCATTTGGGAACTACTTAAGCAAAGAAATCTACTGGGGCTACCGATAGTAGCCATCCTTGGTCGACCAAATGTTGGTAAATCCACACTTATAAATAGATTTCTAGGCCGACGTGAAGCAATAGTTGAAGACACCCCTGGTGTAACTCGCGATCGTGTTAAGTATGAATGTGAATGGGGCGGTCGACGTTTCATCATTATGGACACAGGTGGTTGGGAAGCAAAACCTGATGGAATTTCTGTGCAAGTAAGTGCTGGATCAGAGTTAGCGATGGCAGATGCAGATGTCTTGGCTTTCGTGGTTGATGCTCAAGTTGGAGCTTTAGATGAAGACGATATTTTGGTGCAGCACCTTCGTAAAGCTAAAAAACCGACCATACTTATTGGAAACAAAGTCGATGGAGAACGCGAAGAAGCTGAGGCGCATGGTCTTTGGAGTTTGGGTTTAGGAGAACCTAGATTTGTTTCTGCTCTCCATGGTCGTGGAAGCGGTGATTTACTAGATCACATCGTTGCAGTTCTACCAGAAGTCGGAAGAGCTCAGAATCAAGATGGTTATCGAAAAGTTGCCTTGATTGGTCGACCAAATGTAGGAAAGTCATCTTTGTTTAACGCCATTGCAGGGGAGTCACTTTCTATAGTCGATGATGCCGCTGGAACCACCCGAGATCCTGTTGATTCACTCTTGGATTTCGGTGGATCGGTTTGGAGATTTATCGACACAGCTGGATTAAAAAAGAGGGCTAATCAAGATTCAGGTACTGATTACTACGCATCGCTCCGAACGAGTACGGCGCTAGAACGGTGCGAAGTTGCAGTGGTGGTTCTTGATGCATCAGAACCAATTACAGAACAAGACTTGCGGGTTATCACGATGGTTGAAGAAGCCGGCAAAGCGATGGTCATCGTTATGAATAAGTGGGATCTTGTTGATGAAGACCGACGAATCGCCTTGGACAGAGAGATTGATCGTCACTTAGATCAAGTTGAATGGGCCCAAAGAGTTAACATCGCCGCCAAAACTGGGTGGCACAGGGATCGTTTAGCCCCAGCACTTCGGACCGCACTTGATAGTTGGGAGCGTCGTGTTCCTACTGCGAAGCTGAACTCATTCCTTGGGGCTCTGATTGGAGCTACTCCACCACCTGTTAGAGGGGGCAAACAACCTAAGGTCTATTACGCAACACAGGCTGGAATTGCGCCACCAAAGTTTGTGGTCTTTTCAAGTGGCTGGATAGAGGCTTCTTATCGTCGATTTATCGAAAGACGTTTGCGTGAGGAGTTTAAATTTCCTGGTACTCCCGTTCAAGTTGCAATCAGAGTTAAGGAAAGAGATAACCAGTGAGTCCGCTGATAACTGTTCCCAATGCTCTTACCTTTTTACGTTTTTTGGGAATCCCGATCTTTATACATCTTGCGATAAACCTTGAGGCCGATGGCTGGGCAATAGTTGTTCTTGCAATCGGTGGGGCAACAGATTATTTCGACGGAAAATTGGCCAGAGCTTGGAATCAGACATCTCGATTTGGGGAGATAGCAGATCCTGCTATAGATCGGCTATATATATTTGCAATCTTAATTGTCTTTTTAGTACGAGAGATTGTTCCATTGTGGATGATTGTTCTATTGGTAGGGCGAGATGTTGCACTTGGAGTCATTACTGTTTTGATGGCAAGAAATGCTATTTCGCCATTTACAGTTACGTATCTAGGAAAGGCCGCAACTTTTAATCTCATGTATGCCTTCCCATTGCTTCTCTTGGCCCAGAGCGATGGCTTCTGGGGTTATTTGGCATTTGTGACGGGCTGGAGTTTTGCAATCTGGGGATTAGCACTCTACATTTCGACAGGTATTGGATATGCCCGTCAGGGGATATCTCAGTTAAGGGGAGACAATGTCATCGATTCCAGATAAGTTTTCATATACCAAGGAACATGAGTGGGTGATTGTCGATTCATCTGTGTGCACGATGGGTATTACAGATTATGCACAGGCTGCGCTAGGTGACATTGTCTATGTTCAACTTCCTAAAATTGGTGAGAAAATAACTGCTGGCAAGGTGTGCGGTGAAGTTGAATCGACGAAAAGTGTTTCCGATATTTATGCACCAGTTTCTGGGGTAGTAACTGAGGTAAATACGTCACTGTCAGATTCGCCGGAGACAATCAACTCTGATCCTTATGGCGGCGGCTGGTTGCTCAAAATTGAAGTAACGGACCTACCTGGCGACCTACTAACCTCGGTGGAATACGGTCAGATTACGGCTTGACCAATGCATTTTCCCCCTCTACTGTCACCCTTAAGTTGACGGTAAGGAGGTAGGGGCATGGTTGCCGAAGCGCCAAAAAGCGAGTTAACAACGACCCTTCATCTCAATCTTCGAGAGGTCAGCAATTCCCCTGCTAACAAGCTCGAAGAAATCATTGCCGGCTTACCTGAACAAGATCGTGAAGTGATCGCTGCAATTCAAGGTTCCAATTCAGAAAAATCGATGGTCATTATTGCTAGAGGGCCGAACAAGGGCTCACGTTTTCTCATCACATCAGAAGGCGCAAGTGTCGGCAGATCCAGTGAAAGCGATATCTTTCTAGACGATATAACAGTCTCACGTGTTCATGCCAAGATCTCTAAAGTCGGCGGTTCATTTGTGCTCAAAGATGCAGGATCACTGAATGGCACGTATTTCGACAATGCTGCGATTTCAGAACGCATCCTCAGTTCAGGCGATGAGTTCCAAATTGGCAAGTTTCATCTTTTGTTTATCGGTAGTAAGTAGTTTAGTTAAGAGCTTTTAGTAAAGAATTTTTCGTTGTAATCAAGTTATAGGGGAGTGGATATGGCAGTACCAGCGCGGGCTTACTTAAGCATCGGTGAAGTTCTAAACCGGTTGCGAAGTGATTTTTCGGACATCACAATTTCAAAGATTCGTTTTCTGGAATCTGAAGGGTTGATAGAGCCTCAGAGAACTCCTTCCGGATACCGAAAGTTCACAACCTCCGACCTAGATCGTCTGCGCTATGTACTTTTGGCGCAAAGAGATCAATATCTTCCTTTGAAGGTGATTAAGGACAACCTTGATGCAATAGATCGAGGTCTACAACCGGCCCAAGTTGGAGCTGTAGCCACCCCGCGTCCCACAATCACTGTTGCAACTATTGATGGAGAAATGGCTCCGAGCTCATTTGGTGAAGTAAGCGAGATGCGGTTGTCTCGCGATGAATTGTTGAAAAATAGCGGTCTTAAAGAGGATCAGCTAGTGGAGTTAGAAGGATATGGATTGATCGCACCTCGAGGTCGTCACTACGACGGAGATGCATTATCTGTCGCAAAAGCCGTCACCGAAATGGGTGGTTTCGGTATCGAGCCTAGACACCTTCGTTCATTTAAATCTGCCGCAGATCGCGAGATCGGATTGATTGAGCAAGTCATTACTCCTCTTACGCGACAGAAGAATTCAGAGTCCAAGGCTCGCGCCCAAGAGGTGCAGAAAGAGATTGCATCACTTTCGATTCGTCTACATGCAGCACTTGTGCGCGGCGGCCTCAACAGAGTTCGCTAATTAGCGATTCGATGTTAATACCCATGGAGGTCGTTGGCGTTCGAGTTGAGATGCCATCTAATCAACCCATAGTTCTTCTCAAAGAGATTAACGGCTCGAGGTTTTTGCCGATTTGGGTTGGAACGGGAGAGGCGACAGCTATTGCATTTGCTCAGCAGGGTCTAGAACCACCTAGACCGTTGACTCACGATTTATTGGCTAACGTTGTTGATTTACTGGAAGCCACGGTCACAGCCGTTCATCTGACAGATTTAATTGATGGAGTCTTTCAAGCCAACTTGCTGATCAGAGATAGTTCATCGCAAGCTCTGACCTTAGATGCCAGACCTTCAGATGCCATCGCACTTGCGATTAGGACTCACAGCAACATTTTGGCCTCTGCTGACCTTCTCAATAAAGCGGGTATCGAGATGCCGGCCGGGGATGGGACTAATCAGGAGGTCGAAAAGTTCAGGGAGTTCCTGGACCAGATCAACCCCGAAGACTTCATCGGCTAGAAAGCCTAGACCTCTACTAGAGGGTTGGACCGTGTCGGTCGTTGTATCTAGGCAGAGTTGCCCGTACCTTTAAGCATTCCCCAAGAGAATCGAGAACTCCCGTGTCCCCACAGGATTTAGAGATCGGCTACCGAGGCGCTACTGCCTGTTCTGCGGCAGGTATTTCGTATCGACAATTAGATTATTGGGCGAGAACTGGATTAGTTGAGCCGAGTATTCGTACTGCAAGTGGCTCTGGAACGCAGCGTCTATACGGTTTTAGGGACATCTTGGTTTTAAAGATTGTAAAACGGTTATTGGATGCTGGAGTTTCACTTCAGAACATTCGTACTGCCGTCGATCACCTTCGCAATAGCGGTGTTGTTGAGTTGGAGCGAATTACGCTGATGAGTGACGGTGCATCGATTTATGAATGCACAAATTCCGATGAAATCATCGACTTACTACAGGGCGGTCAGGGAGTATTCGGTATCGCCGTCGGCAAAGTCTGGCATGAAGTTGAAGGCTCTCTATCTGTCCTTCAGGGTGAGATAGCTGGACAGTTTGTGAGTGGTGAGAATAACGACGAACTCTCAATGCGTCGAAAGAGCAAAGGGGCTTAAGGGCCAATACTCTTGCGCCCATAGCCCAACTAGGGGCTGGTGATTTAGGGCGAGGTGATCTGTGTCGAATTACGATGCATTTGCACACCGCCACATAGGACCAAATGACGTTCAAGCTTCAACAATGCTCATGGAGCTTGGATATTCAACTCTACAAGATTTCATATCCGATGTCGTACCACAGAATATTTTTATAAGTGAAAAACTAGAAAGCGCGCTACCTGAGCCTCTTTCTGAATTTGAAACAATTTCCGCGCTGAGAGATCTTGCTTCCAGAAATAAAGTTTTCACATCACTTATTGGAAGTGGTTACTACAACACGATCACGCCACCTGTGGTTCTGCGCAATGTTTTGGAAAATCCCGCCTGGTACACGGCATACACTCCTTACCAACCCGAGATTTCACAAGGGCGTCTTGAAGCTTTGTTTGCTTTTCAGAGCGCAGTCTGTGAACTGACAGCGCTGCAAACTGCCAACGCTTCAATGTTGGATGAATCAACGGCTGCAGCCGAGGCGATGACTCTTGCGAAACGAGTACATAAGGGCAGTGATGCAGCTGTATTTCTAATAGATGAAAAGGTGCATCCACAAACGATTGCAGTTGTTTCTACACGTGCAAAACCATTGGGCATTACAGTCAAAATTGTGAATGTGTCTGGAATAAAGAATGGGCTGGAATCACTATCTGAAGGAGCAGAAGTATTTGGAGTATTAGTTCAGTATCCAGATTCTTCAGGTGAGATTCGTGACTACTCCGATCTAGCCCAAATTGCACACAGTAGCGATGCTTTAGTGATTGCTGCCGTTGATCTGCTTGCGCTAACTGTGCTTAAGGCGCCAGGGGAGTGGGGCGCTGACATTGCAGTTGGTTCAGCGCAACGTTTTGGTGTTCCTATGGGATTTGGGGGTCCACATGCAGGATTCCTCTGTGTTCGGGCGGGTTTAGAAAGATCTATTCCTGGCAGATTAGTTGGACAAAGTATCGATGCCCACGGCAATCCAGCATTTCGTTTGGCTCTACAAACTCGAGAGCAACACATTAGACGAGATAAAGCCACTAGCAATATTTGTACGGCGCAGGTTTTATTAGCTGTCATTAGTGCGTTTTATGCGATGTGGCACGGGCCCGTTGGGCTAAAAACGATTGCTAACAGAATCAACGCCCAGACTGCAGGTTTAGTTGATTCGCTCAAATCAGCTGGGTATAGAGTCGTTACGCAGAATTTTTTCGACACAATTATCGTTGAAGTAAAAAATGCTGAGGCAATTCACAATAAAGCTCGGGAATTGATGCTTAATCTGCGGCATATAGATTCCAATCATGTTGGAATATCACTTGATGAAACAACCAACCAAAGCGTACTGGGGCATTTAGAAACGATTTTTGGTTTGAAATCGATCTTTGTTTCTGATGCCGTTTTGCCTAAATCACTAGTGAGAACATCGACCTATCTTCAACATCCCGTCTTTAATACCCATCGATCAGAAACTTCAATGCTGCGATACATTCGAACACTTTCTGATCGCGATTTAGCACTAGATAGAACAATGATTCCTTTAGGAAGTTGCACAATGAAGTTGAATGCAACAACTGAAATGGAATCTATCACCTGGAATGAATTCTCATCTATCCATCCTTTTTCGCCAACAGATCAAAGCGTTGGATACAGGGAATTGATAGAACAACTATCGACATGGTTAATTGCAATAACTGGATATGACGCTGTTAGTCTTCAACCTAATGCAGGTAGTCAAGGCGAATTTGCTGGTCTTCTTGCAATTAGGAATTATCATGATTCACGTGGGGACCAACATCGAACAATCTGTCTGATTCCATCAAGTGCTCATGGAACGAACGCGGCTAGTGCTGTTATGGCCGGGATGAAAGTAGTCGTTATTGATTGTGATGAACAGGGAAATGTAAGTGTGAGTGATTTAGAGAAGAAAATTGCTGAGCATGCAAACAATTTAGCTGCGATTATGGTCACCTATCCATCTACGCATGGTGTTTTTGAATCGGCGATTACGCAGATTTGTGAAATGGTTCATAACGCTGGGGGACAGGTCTATGTTGACGGCGCTAATTTAAACGCTCTCGTTGGGTTATCTCAACCGGGCAAATTCGGCGCAGATGTATCACATTTGAATTTACACAAAACTTTTTGCATTCCTCACGGAGGTGGAGGTCCTGGTGTTGGTCCAGTAATTTCCAAAGCACATCTTGCGCCTTTTCTTCCCAATCATCCTTTAGATCAGAGTGCAGGTCCCAAGTCTGGACCGGGACCAGTAAGCGGTGCTCCTTTTGGCTCTGCAAATATTTTGCCTATTTCTTGGGCCTACATACGAATGATGGGAGCTGAGGGTTTAACACGCGCAACATCGATTGCGATTTTGTCAGCAAACTACATGGCAACAAAGCTAGATCCATATTTTCCGGTTTTGTATACAGGGGAGAAGGGGCGAGTTGCACACGAATGCATTCTTGATCTTCGTGAGATCACAAAAATAAGCGGTGTAACTGTCGATGATGTTGCAAAACGCCTGATGGATTATGGTTTTCATGCTCCAACTATGAGTTTTCCTGTTCCTGGAACTTTGATGATTGAACCAACCGAGAGTGAAGACTTAGCCGAGATAGATCGCTTCATTGCAGCGATGATCGCGATCCATGGAGAAATTCAGGAGATACTAGATGGGACTATTGCCGTTGAAGATTCTGCTCTACGCCATGCTCCACATACGGTTGAATCAGTAATTTCGACCAATTGGGATCGGATGTATTCACGTGAAGCTGGAGCGTTGCCGGAAAAACGCGATGGATTGATCGCCGGTGAAATAATTGGCCTAAAGGGTAAGTACTGGCCGTCAGTAGGGCGTATAGATGGCGCCTATGGGGATAGGAACCTTGTGTGTTCCTGCATCCCGATCTCTGAGTATTCTTAGGTTTACATAATGTAACTTATCGGCATTATCTATACGCTCGTCTAGAGGTTAAGAACAGCACGAAAAAGGTTCCTACGAGGGCCCATGTACCGAACTTATCCCTAGGTGTTTTGCCCTCCATCAATTCAACGTCGGTTCGTATGGATTCGGCCGTTCCCATTGAGGTTTTTTGCAAAACTTTTCCTTTGTGATCAATCACCGCTGAATAACCAGTTGTAGAAACCGAAACAATATTTCGTCCATGTTCTATAGCTCTGACCCTGGTGATTGATAACTGTTGGGCACTTTCTGCCGACATTCCAAAGGTAGCGCTGTTGGTTTGGACTGCCAAAAGGTTGGACTGTTTTGCCGCGTTATGAAGAATTCCATCGTCTATCAGCTCAAAGCAAATTACTGGGGCTATTACTGCATTATTGATAGTAAAGGTACTGTTTGATCCATCTCCTGGTTCAAAATCTTTAACCCGGTCAACCAAAGGCGAAACAACTCTTGCTAATGATCGAAGAGGAACATACTCTCCGAATGGTGTCAGATGTTGTTTTATATACACCTGAGGCTTGTTTTCATCCCATAAAATTGAAGTATTAAGTAGTTTCTCACCCTTTCCCAGAACCGCGCCAATAATTAAAGGCTTCTCAATACCATTTAGGCCCTTGGAAACATCATTATTAGTAAATGGGTCTACATCGACAGAGTTTTCTGGCCAAAGGATAAAATCGACTTTGTTATCTTTTTTTAATTCCCTTTGAGTTAAGTCTAAATGATTATAAAAAACAGCTTTTGCTCGGGAATTAAAATCAAGTCCATATTCCGGAACATTTCCTTGGATCATTAGTACTGAACTTGTACCAATAACCTGCAACTGAACGGGAACAAAAAGAAATAACAATGGAATTAGCGGTATGTAAGACATATTTCTTTGAATGATAAAAAAGAGAAATAAGGAAATCAGCAACACAAGCGCCGATAAAGCCGCAGATCCCCCTACCGCGGCGATTTGAGAATAAATCGCATCTGGTTGACTATAGGCAAGGCGCAACCATCCAAATCCCCCGAAAGGAAAATAGTTTCTAATCTCTTCCATGAGGAAGAAAATCAACGGGTAGGTGGGCATTCCCCAGCGAGAAACTAAAGCTAAAGGCAGATAGAAAAGCGACAATCCCAGCGCAAGAATTATCCAAGGTAGCGAACCAACAAATGTGCTGCTCCAATGTAGGGCTATTGCATTAAAGGTAAATGCAAAAACTAAAACGGAGAGTAATTTTCGGGTGCTTTTGTTGAGTGCATACATGTGCACGGCAATTGCTATTGGGGCTATCCACCACTTCCCCACTGGTTCATAGGCAAAAGAAAGAAAGAGCCCAGAAAACGCCGATAAAACTATTCCTACCAACCTAACGCACTGATCAAACGATCCACGCTAGCACCCAGGCCATAGCGCTCCTTAAACTGGTAAATCGGTGAAAGATCCGACGGTGGTTGAGGAATCCCCAGTTCTATTTTGGGTAAAGGCACGTTTCTAGCGACTCTGACCAAAGTTGGTGCGATTTTTAGATAATCTTCGCCGGCAATTATTTTCTTGGCTAACGCTGGAGCTAATGCTTCGTGAGCATTGTGTGCACCTTCTAGTGCAGCCTCAACACTGGCAAATGTATTGGCAATGATAGCCGCACCTTTTTCACCAATTCCTTTGACTCCGGGCAGTCCATCCGATGGGTCACCTCTAAACATTGCAAAAAGATCGTAGCGATCACCAGGGATAGAGTATTTGTTTGCTACATATGCGATATCAACCAAGTCATGTTGTGAAATGCCTTTAGCTAAGTACACAACTTTAATATCTTTCTTATCATCGACTACTTGAAAAAGGTCCCTATCTCCAGTAACAATTCGAGTCGGACCCTTTTCTTTGTGTGCATATGTAGCCATAACATCATCTGCTTCATAGTCATCTACACCTACAACTGGTATCCCAAAAAGATCTAGAAGATCTAGAAGAATAGGAATTTGCGGAGTTAAAGTTTCGGGTTCTTCCTCCGAATCTCCATCTTCTTCAATTCGGTTAGCTTTGTATTCAGGGAAGATATCCACTCGCCAACTCGGCCGCCAATCTCCGTCCAGGCATGCAACTAATCGATTCGGTTTATATGCTTGTACTAACCGCGCAGTCATATCTAGATAGCCACGCACCGCATTTATCGAGACTCCATCTGGAGATAGCAAAGTATCGGGCATGCCGTAGTAAGCGCGATACCAAAGCGAAGCGCTATCTAAAAGCATGAGTGTCATAACTCCCCCATCAAATATGCAACGACCCCGCGATCAATCTTCTTTATTGCATCTTTACAAGTAGGTCGTAAATTCTCACTCGCACCAGCGATCTGATTAAGTAGATCGATGAGTTGTTTAGTTGAACGAACAAAGTCACCAACAGACATATCACTGCCTTTTAGAACATTTGCAAGGGAGTTTCCTGTTGCCCAACGGTAGGAAATAAATGCAAAGCCGGCATCTGGCTCGCGTTGTGTTTGCACGCCAAAGTCGGCTTCAATTTTCTCCAACTCTGCCCATAAAGATAGAACCTCGGTAATCGTCGAGGTTACTTTTGCACTTGGCATTTTGGGTGCAATATTTTCAGAAGATCTAGTTTCAAAAATCATGCATGAGACGACAGCTAATAACTCCGCACCGTTTAGATCACTCAACAAACCTCTTCGGATTGACTCGGTGAGCAATAGATCTGATTCAGCATAAATCTTTGTAAGGATCTTTCCTTGAGCCGTTGGCTTTTCTCCGTGGATGTAATCCAGATGATCTAACACATGGCAGATCTGATCAAAGGTTTTGGCAATAACGTGGGTTCGGTTCTCAACCCTGGATGTCAATCCCTCATTTTCACGCGTTAATCTGCCAGCACGTTCTGCTAATCGAGAGTGTTCTTCACGATCGGCGCATCCGTGACTTGGATGGCTCTTCATAGCTTTTCTCAGATCAGAAAGTTCACCTTCAAGGTGACCTCGTTGTCTGTTATCAAATGTTTTTCTCTGATCACGCCTTCCCAAGAGAACTTCGACTTCCTTTATTGACCTTCTAAAACGTGCATACTCAGCAAAATCTCCAAGATGACAGGTGGCATCTTTCATCAACTCTTCAATTAATGTTTCGTTTTTACGAATCTGTCTTGTCAAGCCGACAACTGCCCTGTCGGCTTGAAACTGCGCAAAGGACGATTCAAGAGATCGTCGTGCTCGTTCTCTTCCAAATTGAGCTATTAAATTTATTGACATGTTGTATGAAGGAGAAAAGGAAGAGCGCAATGGATATGTACGCGTAGAGGCCAACCCAGCTGCAGATGCTGAATCAACTGTTGGCGACCATTGAATAACTGCGTTTCCTTCAATATCAATGCCTCGACGACCTGCTCGACCTGTCAGCTGTGTATATTCACCTGGGGTAATTGGAACATGAGCTTCACCATTGAACTTAACGAGTTTTTCTAAAACTACGGTACGTGCGGGCATGTTTATTCCTAAAGCTAACGTCTCGGTTGCAAAGACAGCCTTGACGAGTCCACGCTGAAACAAATCTTCAACTGCGCCCTTAAAACTTGGCAGAAGACCTGCGTGATGGGCTGCAATGCCGCGCTCTAGTGCGGTGAGCCAAGCAGTAAAGCCGAGTACTTCTAGATCTTCTTCGGCAATATTTTGAGTGTATTCTAGTGCGGTCGCACGGATCTCTTCTCGCTCTTGCGGTGAGGTAAGTCTTAGACCCGCTTGCAAGCATTGCTTCACAGCCGAATCACAACCAATACGCGAGAAAATAAAGGTAATGGCGGGCAACAAATTTTCTCGCTGAAGTTTTTCAATTATCTCTGCTCGTGAAAGGCGATCACTAGGTTCATCAAAACGCGATCGAGGATTGCGTCCCATTGAAGAGCGTCTTATAGCCTCTCGCTCGCGTTGCAATATCTCCGGATTAACTCGTCCAGGTTGCTCAAAAAGATCCAGTAGTCGATTTCCAATTAGCACATGTTGGAACAAAGGTATGGGTCTAATTTCACTGACAATAACCTCAGTATCACCACGGATCTCCCCTAACCATTCTCCAAACTCTTCGGCATTGGAAACAGTCGCAGATAGTGAGATCACTTGTACGCTTTCCATTAGATGGATGAGCACCTCTTCCCACACAGCGCCTCGAAATTTGTCAGCCAGATAGTGAACTTCATCCATCACAACGGCACCTAGATTTGTAAGAGTGTTTGAGCCGGCATACAACATATTTCGCAGAACCTCGGTAGTCATCACCAGAATCTCAGCCTCTGAGTTAATACTTGTATCACCCGTTAAAAGCCCGACCCGATCCTCACCAAACTTCTCGGCGAATTCAGCGTACTTCTGATTGGACAGAGCTTTTATTGGCGTTGTGTAAAAACACTTCTTCCCGGCTTTGAGAGCAGCATAGGCAGCAAATTCACCAACAACTGTTTTGCCCGCTCCGGTTGGAGCGGCGACGAGAACACCTTTTCCATCTTCAACTGCGTGGCAAGCAGCAATCTGAAATGGATCAAATTCGAAATCAAAACTCTGCACAAAAGCCGTGGTAACTGGATGAGAACCACGTTTTTTGGCCGCAGCGTAGGCAGCAGCTGGGGTACTCATGGAGTCCATCCAAGCATGGCGCCAGGAATGCATTCGGCATTTACTGGTAATTGACCTATTCGTTCTCCATCGCTGTAGGCAACAGCCTTGGATTCGATGTGAACTTTCTTACTTCTAACGATTTCAACTGCTGGGTGATTTATGTGAGCCCCAATGAAAACAGATGGAAAAACCTTGATGAACTCAAACTTAGAGACAGGATGCAAAACCATAACATCGAATAAGCCATCTGTCATATCAGCATCCGGACATACGAGCATTCCGCCACCATATGATCGGCCGTTTCCCACGGCGATCAACATCGCTTGCGTTTCTATAGTTCGGTCATCAAGGTGAATTTGATAGTTTCTCGGTTTAAACCGTGGAAGTTCAATAGCAATACTAGCGTTGTACTTCATCGGTCCTTTAGGCCAACTTAATTTGTTTGCTAGTTCATTGACCACAGCATCAAAGCCTGTAGACAGGACACTTGCGAACCATTCGCCATCTACCAATCCAGCGTCTAATTGCCTAGCAGGCTTAGTCAGGACCTGCTCCAATTGAGCATCGATGTTATCTAGCTCCCAACCTAACGATCTAACGAAGTCATTACCGGTGCCTGCGGGGATTACAGCTATAGGAATATTTCTTGGAATGACCTGCTGCAAAACTATATGAAGAAGGCCATCTCCCCCAACGGCGATAACCCCATTGCAGCGCGTAGTTGAATTGAGAAAGAACTCAAGATGATTCGTAAGTGATGCCGGTGAATTTCCAGTTACGATTGTGTAAGGAAGTGATTTACGATTTAAAAAACCAGCAACATACTTTCCAACCACCGCGCCTTTACCCTGGCCTGAAACCGGATTAATCACGAGTGCCCACATAGTGAAAGCCTATCGGCTATTCAGAAATGGACGTTGGTGAATCTATTGAAGAAGTGCCCATGGATGTTTGATTAGACTTTTTATCACGCGCTCTATCAACTAGGACTGCAATTGATCCGGCCATGAAATATAGAAGCATAATCGGCAATGCTAATAGGAGCATGGTGAATGGGTCAGCTGTCGGCGTGAAAGCCGCCGAAAAAACAAATATGCCAAAAACCCATATTCTCCATGGGCGAAGAATTGTCTTGCCACGTAAGAAACCGATCAGATTGAATGTTAAGAGAAATACTGGAAGCTCAAATGCCAATCCAAAAAGCAGAATTATTCGCAACACAAAATCAAGGTAATCATCAAATCTTACTAAGTTGTTGAGTGCTTCTGGTGTGAATCCAAAAAGCACTTTGATGGCAAGTGGAAGAATCAAATATCCGAGAGCAGCCCCGAAGCCGAAAAAAGGTGTCGCTGAGAGAATAAAAAGAAAGCTGTTTCTTTTTTCTTTGCGATGCAATGCCGGTGCTATAAAGGCCCATAATTGATAGAGCCAGAATGGCGCCGAAATGATGATTCCGGTTAGAACAGCTACTTTCATCTGTAAATTCAGAGGGCCCAAAACTCCGCTGATATATAAGGCTCCGCAATTTTCTGAACCTGAAAGCTGCGCGGATTTTAAATCGCATACGGGTTCTGCAAGTGTTGTAATAATCGTATTGTAGAAATACCAACCGATACCAGATGCAAGAAATATCGCAATGGCTGCACGAACAATCCTTTTGCGAAATTCACGCAAATGATCTAATAAGGGCATCCTCGCGTCATTGGTAGACGCCATAGAATTACTTTTCTGAATTACCTTCGTCGTTGGCAGGCTTATCGTCAGCCTTCATTTCTTTCATCTCACTCTTAAAAATTCGCATTGAACGACCAAGAGAGCGTGCAGAATCCGGCAATCTCTTCGCACCGAACAGAACTAAAACCACTACGAGAAGAACGATAATTTCGCGTGCGCCTAGATTCATTTAAAACTCCAACCGTCGATAAATCCAATTTCCCCGAGTTTACACCAGGTTCAGATGATCGCCTAGGCGCTATTTATCGGTATATCGAAGTAAGAGGGATTTAGCTCGCTGGGCGATCTCTTTACGAATTTCCAAGGGTTTAATCAACTCCACATCTGATCCAGTTGCTAATACGGCACGTTGGATCCATTCCTTAGAAAAGGAGGAAAGATCTAGAGTTAAATCAGCTGTGTTCATCTGCCTCAAATAAGAATCTATATCAAATCTCTCGGCAGCCTCGCGAGAGGCGTTTAGAACCTTAATGCTGTAGGAAATTGCCTTACTGTCTGTTTCTGCCGGGATACTAACCCGTTGCGAATCTGACTGGACTTGAGCGTGCAAACCATCAATTATTTTGAGATCCATTATTCGATCGATTCGAAAGACTCGGTAATCCATCGCAAGGAAACAAAAAGCACGAAGATAATTCCGTCCATCTTCATCGTAAGTTAGAAGTGGGCTAATAATTCTTGATGAAATATGATCTGAGTACAAGGAGTGATATGAGATTTCAACTCTAGAAGAGGATTTGATTGCTTCAAGAAGTGGTTCTACAACCTCATTATTCATACCAGTTGGAACATTGACTGCCTTCTGTATTCCGAGGCTTTTGGATAGTTTATCTTTTAATGTTTCGATGCCTTTGCGTATATCTTCTCTATCTAAAGGTATTCGCTGTTGCAAAAGTTCAAGACCCAATAAAAGAGCAAGTCCTTCTTCGACGGAAATCTTTCGAGGTCTGGATAGAGTCTTCGCATTTCGAATAGTGACAAAACCAGAATCAAACTCTAAATCCATGAGCTCTAAAGGTGTATATCCAGGAAGGCCACACATCCACAGTGTGGTCAAGTCCGATTGAATCTGCGATGTCGAGACTCCAAAGTCATCTGCTAATTCATCAAGTGATATTCCTTGATTCGCATGCAGGTATGGAACTAAATCCAACAAACGTGCTGTTCTCAAAAGTGGTGCCGAGAGATCCTTAACCATGAGTGACAACAATCTTTTGCAATGATTCAACAATCATCTCTACAAGTTTTTGTGGCGATCGTACGAAAACATCCTCCTGATGCCATAGCGCAAGAGAACGCAAATTTTCAAGATTTACAACCGGAATCTCTAACTGATCCCACTCCCCTAGATCTTTTGATGAGATAGCAAGATTACGTAAAATTTGACCTTTTCCTTTTCTCACATGGAATACGGCCAAAGTCTCTGTTTGTGACTGTGTTAGCACCTGATGAAAATCAAAATCTGTAGGTGGTTCAAAACTACTTACCGAGGAAACTTTTTCAACACCTCCACTAATGCGATCCATTCGGAATATCCGTACCTCTTGAATCTGTTGATCTATGGATGCCATATACCAAAAACCACTGTGAGTTGCCAGAGAAAAAGGTATTACCGTGCGCGGCTCAACTTTAAAATCAGACGAGGTGTACGAGAATTTGATGGAGGATTTCTCAGCGATTGCGCTACCGATGATTGCGATTACTCCACTGCTATTTGCCAAGCGTGTGGAGATAGCGGGTAACTCCACGTTATCTATCGGTTCACCCATTGATCGAATCTTAAGAAGTACCCGATGTGCTGCTTCGTCTAAGGCCGCACCTTGCCAGCTTTGTGCCGCTAGCGAGAGTAGGGAAATCTCCTTCGGCGAAAGAACTCCCAAGTCCATTTGATATGTTGCATGATTTATTCTGTATCCTGCTTCGTCAAGAAACACTGGATCAAAACTTCCGACTTCTATTTCGATCCCAAGAGCGCGAAGATCATCTTTGTCGCGTTCAAACATTCGCTCTTTCGTCTCCGGAGTTCCCTCGTATCCATCAACTGTTCTGAATATTTCGGACTTAGTGAGAAACCTTTTAGTTGCAAGGAGAGCGATTGTTAAATTAACTAACCGTTCAATCTTCCGAGACACCGTAGGCACCTTTAGCAGGACGTCGGCGCCGCGCGAGAACTTGCACGTCGGGCGCCATGCGACGGCTATGGATAATGAAACCTGTGTGACCGATCATTCGTTGCTGTGGGCGAACTGCTAAACCTTCGTGATGCCATCCCCGGACCAATGTTTCAGAACTCTCGGGTTCTGTGAATCGACCATCACTTTTAAGGGCTTCGGCTGTAGCCGACAGTTGCGTGGTAGTTGCCACGTAAGCGAGAAAAACGCCACCTGGTCGAAGAGCTTTTGCTGCGATGTCGATGCACTCCCAAGGTGCGAGCATATCTAGAACAACGCGATCAAATTCGGAATTGAAATTTTGATCCTGTAAATCACCTACTTCTAACTTCCAATTTTTAGTTTCGTTTGCGAAATACCCATTAACATTTTCGCGTGCGATCTCTGCAAAATCTTCACGTCTTTCTATGGAGTGAACTGCTCCCTTTTCACCGACTGCTCGAAGCAGGGAAATGGTTAGGGCCCCGCTTCCAACACCGGCTTCTAAAACCCGCGCACCAGGGAAAACATCAGCGACTCCAACAATCATCGCTGCATCTTTTGGATAAACGATAGTTGCACCGCGACGCATAGTTAGAACAAAATCTGCTAACAATGGTTTAAAAGCAGAAAATGACAGTCCAGCTGTCGTGCTCACTACCGAACCCTCAGGAAGGCCAATCAGATCGTTGTGAGTAATCCAACCTTTGTGCGTGTGCCACTCTTTACCCGGGGTTATCGTGAAGCTATACAACTTCCCTTTGGAATCGGTCAGTTGAATCCGATCTCCCGCAGCAAAAAAACCTAAATTAGACACGGGAGCATCTTAGGCGAATTAAATAGCTTCGGTAGAGGTATCTTGCGCAACATGAGTATCAATCAGCCCTTGCGGCTTTCCCCTAGCGCCGTGAGTGAGTACCAAAACTGTCCACTTCTCTATCGCTATCGCAAGATCGATAAGTTGCCAGAACCCCCATCCTTAGATGCTGAAAGAGGAACTCTTGTTCATACTGTTTTACACGATCTCTTCGAGTCAGTAGCTATCGATCGAACGCGTGAAACTGCTTTGTCCCTTCTTCCCTCGCGTTGGAAAGCTCAGATTGAAAGCAAACCAGAACTCCAAGAACTTGTTGGAAATGAAAAAGAGTGGCTAGATCGTGCCGCATCTTTGATACAGACTTACTTCACAATTGAAGATCCTCGAAGTTTCGAAGCAACCCATCGTGAGATTCACCTTGAAAATGACTTAGCAGAGCGCATCTATCTCCATGGTTACGTTGACCGTCTAGATGTTGCGCCAACGGGAGAAGTTCGCATAGTTGATTACAAATCGGGTAAGGCACCAAAGCCAGGATGGGAAGAAAAAGCTTTATTTCAACTACGTGTTTATGCACTTTTATATTGGAAAAATACTGGAGTGCTCCCAAGACTTCTCCAACTTATCTATCTTGGCGATGGGAAACTGATCCGCAATAACCCAACTTTGGCTGATTTAGAATCGACCGAGAAAACACTGATGCGAATCGCTAGAGAGATAAACATCTCCTTGGAAAAGGATTTTTGGCCACCTAATCCAACAAAACTCTGTGACTGGTGCTTCTTTAAAAATATCTGTCCTGCACATGCAAATTAAATCGAGGCGGTAAAGTCTTTACGTAACTCGATCAGCTTCTCAATGCTCAATTGCTCCAACGATTTGATACTTCTAACGCGCGGAGATTCTTCTACATGGACCAAATGGGGCACTGCGATCAACCAAGCGCCACTTTTAATCGCGGCCTGCATTCCTGGCAGTGAGTCCTCGAACACTAAAGAGTTCTCAATCCTGCTTTCGCAAATAAGTGCCGCTTTGAGGTAGCCCTCCGGATCTGGCTTGGTATTTTGAACGTCATCTCCACTAAGTGAAAAAGGAAAGAGATTATGACCAATATTGTCTAAGACAGCATCAACGATCACTCGAGGGCTCGCAGAAACCAATGCAGTTTTAACTCCATGAGAGCGAAGCGAGTTGACGAGCTCTATCGCACCTGGCATAGCAACTGTATTTGTACGCATGCGATCAGCTTGAATCTTTATCAACATTTCCACGAAATACGAGGATGGCTTTTGATTATCTGTTTTAACAGACATGTAGTCGCCCAATCTACTGAGCGGTCCTCCTAAACAAGCAACTTGATCCTCCTGTGTCCATTTGTAACCAAATGGCTCCACCACCTCTTGTTCAGATAACAACCATTGAGGCTCTGAATCAACCGTTAAACCATCCATGTCAAAAAACACTGCATCAAAAAAATCCGACATCAGTTGCTAATTCGCATTGAAATACTTGGCTTCCGGATGATGAACAATAATTGCTGACGTTGACTGTTCTGGATGTAACTGGAACTCTTCTGATAACTCAACACCGATACGTTCAGGTTCAAGCAGTGAACACAACTGCACCTGTTGCTCTAAATCGGGACAGGCTGGATAGCCAAATGAGTATCGAGATCCTCTATAGCCTTGATCCAAAATCCCCTGCAACTCATCTGAATCTTCATCTTTAACGCTTAACTCTTCTCGTACTCGAGCGTGCCAATGCTCAGCTAACGCTTCAGTAAGTTGAACCGATAACCCGTGTAGTTCTAGATACTCCCGATACTTGTTTGCTTCAAATAGCTCGGCTGCTGCCTTACTAACAGAGGCACCCATGGTTACAACATGGAATGCAACAACATCTGTTTTCCCAGACTCCTTTGATGCAAAGAAATCACTGATACACAACCGTCTATCGCGGCGCTGTCGTGGGAATGTGAATCTAGTGCGCTCCTTACCTTTATTCTCACCCTCATGATGAAGAATGACTAAATCATTTCCTTCGCTATAGCAAGGAAAATATCCATAAACGACAGCGGCGTTTAGCCAACCATTTGATTGCACTTCATTCATTAAAGATCGCAGGCGTGGGCGGCCCTGAGTTAGAACCATATCTTCATACTCTCCACGATTGCCTTTTAACCCCCATTGACCAACAAATAGTGCTCGCTCATCCAACATCCCGGAATAATCCGCAAGGGATATTCCCTTGATAACTTTTGATCCAAAAAATGGTGGAGTTGGAATCGCGACATCTGTGCTGACATCGCTTCGGACTTCATCAAGTGGAGCATCACTCTCTTTGATTCTTGTATTAATAGTTTTACGTTCCTTTAGAGGAGGAAGCACGGCTCCTTCTTCGCCACGCTTTACTGCCATCATGGCATCCATTAAACGTAATCCCTCAAAGGCATCTCGTGCATATCGAACCTGGCCTGGAAATACAGCGGCGAGATCCTGCTCAACATAGGCACGAGTAAGGGCTGCTCCTCCGAGAACTATCGGCCAACGTTGGTCTAATCCCCGCGAAGTTATCTCTTCTAAGTTTTCCTTCATGATAACTGTTGATTTCACAAGCAATCCGCTCATTCCGATGACATCAGCGTTGGCCTCTATTGCTCCATCAATTATCTGATTTACGGTTTGCTTGATCCCAATGTTTGCTACTCGATATCCGTTATTTGTCAGAATAATGTCAACAAGGTTTTTCCCGATATCGTGAACGTCGCCCTTTACCGTTGCAAGCAGCATAGTCCCGCGGCCTTGATCATCGGTTTTCTCCATATATGGCTCCAGTAGAGCTACTGCAGTTTTCATTACCTCTGCGCTTTGAAGAACAAACGGCAACTGCATCTCACCTTTTCCGAACAACTCCCCAACAACCTTCATGCCCTCTAACAGGTGATCATTGATAATCTCTAGCGGTTTAGTGCCCTGATCTCGCGCTTGCTTGAGATCATCTTCAAGACCAACTTTTTCGCCATCGATAATCCTTCGTTGTAATCGTTCGAACAGTGGAAGTGCCGCCAATGCCTCTGCTCGGGCATTCTTATTGGAGGTTAGTTCTACACCGTCAAACAACTGCAAAAACTCCTGTAGTGGATCGTAAGTGCACTCTTGCCCATCGAAAGTTCGACGGTCATATATGAGATCTAGAGCTACTTGTTTGGCTCTCTCATCTATGCGGTTCATAGGAGTAATTTTTGATGGGTGAACAATCGCTGAATCTAATCCAGCTTGCACACATTCATGCAGAAAGACTGAGTTCAAAACGATTCGCGAGGCAGGATTTAGTCCAAAGGAAACATTGCTAATTCCTAAAGTAGTTTGAACCTGAGGAAACTCTTCTTTAAGCCGCTTAATTGCACTTATAGTTTCTATTCCATCAAGTCGAGTCTCTTCTTGACCGGTTGCTATTGGAAAAGTCAGGCAATCAATCAGAATATCGCCCACATTCATGCCCCAGTTGTCGCGTAAGTCAGTAATCAACCGACGAGCAACTCTGAGCTTCCATTCGCAATCTCGTGCTTGTCCCTGTTCGTCGATGGTTAAAGCCACAACTCCGGCGCCATGCTCTTTGACTAAAGGCATTATCTTTGCAAACCTAGATGTTGGTCCGTCCCCATCTTCATAGTTGACAGAGTTAATGACACAGCGTCCACCAAGATGTTCCAATCCCGCCTTTAAAACTGCTGGTTCAGTTGAATCCAGAACGATGGGTAGAGTGCTTGCAGTTGCAAATCTAGAAGCAAGTTCAGCCATATCCGACGCGCCATCACGGCCTACATAGTCAACAGATAGGTCCAACATATGTGCACCTTCTTGAATTTGATCTCTTGCTATCTCAACACACTTTTCCCAGTTCTCTTCAAGAAGGGCATCTCGAAATGCGCGAGAACCATTGGCATTCGTCCGCTCACCGATGGCTAAGTAGGTTTTATCCTGTCTAAATGGAACGTATTGGTACAAAGAAGATGCACCTGGCTCAATTGATGGTTTTCTAATAACAACGCTTTTACGATCTAACTTCTTAACAACTGCTTCAAGATGAGCCGGTGTTGTTCCACAACAACCACCGATAAGTGAGATTCCATAATCAGTTACAAAAGTTTCCAGCGCTTTTGCCAGTTCGTCAGGCCCAAGCGGATAGCTGGCTCCTTTTGGTCCCAATACAGGTAAACCAGCGTTAGGCATGACCGAAATTGCTACATCAGCATTTTTACTTAAATACCTCAGGTGTTCCGACATCTCGGCAGGCCCCGTTGCGCAATTTAGGCCAATTAGGTCAATACCTAAGGGCTGTAAGGCATTAAGGGCTGCGCCAATCTCTGATCCAACTAACATTGTGCCAGTTGTTTCAACAGTTACTTGCGCGATAAGCACGATATCTCGATTCGCTTCTTCTATTGCTAGGCGAGCACCGTTGAGAGCTGCTTTTACTTGCAAAAGATCTTGAGAAGTTTCAATCAATAAAGCATCGCTGCCACTATCTGCTAACCCTTTGGAAGCCAAATAATATGCATCTTTTAATTTCTCATAGGTTGTGTGACCAAGACTAGGTAACTTAGTTCCGGGTCCTAATGATCCGAGAACGAATCTAGGTTTTTCAGGTGTTGAGAAAGCATCAGCAGCCTGCCGAGCTATAACTCCTCCTGCAAATGCAAGTTCATAGATTCGATCTTCTATTCCATATTCGGCCAAGTTTGCCCAGTTAGCTCCGAAAGTATTTGTCTCTATGGCATCAACGCCAACTTTCAAATATGCATCATGAACTGATCGAACTATGTCTGGCCGGCTAACGTTAAGGATCTCGTTACATCCCTCATGATCCTGAAAATCCTCTAAGGATGGATCGGCGTCTTGGAGCATTGTTCCCATGGCACCATCGGCGATAACCACGCGAGTAGACAGGGCCTGGCGCAACAAACTTTGAGGCCAGGCTAATTTTCGCGTATTCACTTGGATAAGGTTACCGTAAGGTTACTTTCATGGAGATTCTTCAAATACCCATCTTGCGTGATCCAGTTATGTTGATCGCCTTTTCCGGATGGAATGATGGCGCAGAGGCTGCCACAGGCGCCCTAGATCACTTGTTATCTGTATGGAAAGAATCCAAAGACGATGTTGTCTCGGTATTAATCGCTCAAGTGGATTCTGAGGATTTTTACGATTATCAAGTCAGCAGACCCCAGGTCAGTGTCAATGAATCTTCACAACGCGAGTTAACTTGGCCTGGGACACAAATCTTCGGTTTATCTCTTCCATCTATGAAACAGGATTTGGTAATCGTTACAGGCGTAGAACCTTCAATGCGTTGGAAATCTTTTAGCCGCGAGATACTAGATATTGCAGATGATTTAGAGGTTTCGATGATAATTACCGTAGGTGCGATGCTTTCAGATTCACCACATACTCGTCCAATCAAGATCATTGCAACAACCTCAAGTGCAAACGTAGGTGCAAGACTAGATTTACAACCCTCGACCTATCAGGGGCCAACAGGGATCATTGGTGTTATTCAAGATGGTTGCACTAAGCGCGGAATTGAATCTCTCTCCTTATGGGCTTCTGTACCTCACTATGCTCCTAACGCGCCATCACCAAAAGCATCACTTGCACTATTACAAGCAATCGAGGACTACCTAGGTATTTCGATACCTTTGACCGATTTACCTGATAGCGCGCAGGCTTGGGAAGAGTCAGTCACACAATTGGCCTCTGAGGACGCAGACATCGCTGAATATGTGAAATCACTTGAAGCTAGTAAAGATGCAGTTGATATCCCTGAAGCCTCTGGAGAAACAATCGCCAAGGAATTCGAGAGGTACTTACGCAGACACCAGGAAGAGTAGTGACTCTTCAGACATGATCTTCTAATGCAAGGAGCGACCGAGATTATTTTACGGTTGAAAAACCAAGAAGATTTTCTAGAACAGAGACGATTTGTCTTTTATCTCCGCCAGTATCTCCATTGAGAGTCTTGTCCACCCATCTATTTACTTCCGACACAATAGTCTGAGTGTCTAAATCATTGGCCAGAGACTCCAGAATGCAAGAAATCAGATTATCTGTTGGGGCGAAATCTTGGCACTTCAGGGCAGTTCTTAATCTTTGAACTTCAATGTCGGCAGCTGATAATTTCTCCTGGGACCACATGCGGTCTCTTCTGAAATGATCACTCATGAGTGCCCATCTGATAGAAAATGGATCAACACCAGATGACAATAGAGAGGATACAAAAACTAAATTACCTTTGCTTTTGCTCATCTTTTCACCATCAAGACCAATCATTCCTGCGTGCACGTAGTGAGAAGCTAACTCTCTACCTGTAATGACCCGTGCTTGGGCTGCGCACATCTCATGATGAGGAAAAATTAAATCACTGCCACCACCTTGAATGTCTATGAGCGTTTCCAATGTGGGATCTGGCGAAAGATAATGCAATGCAATTGCAGTACATTCAATATGCCACCCAGGTCTACCAAGACCATAGCTTGAACTCCAAGCAGGTTCGTTTGGTCTTTGTAGCATCCAGACGAGGCAGTCCAGAGGATCTTTTTTGCCAGACAATGTGGGATCACCTCCGCGCTGAGAAAAAATCTCCACCATATCTTGATCTTTTAAATGAGAGATACTGGCAAACTTGGGATCATCTTTAACTGAGAAATATATGTCTTGATCAATTTGATACGTAGATTTTTTGTCAGATAAATGATCTATTGCCTCGATCACTAGTGGAATTGCCTCGATGGCACCTATGTAGTGCGTAGGTGGAAGTACATTCAATGCGGCCATGTCATTTCTGAAAAGATCTATCTGCTCTGTCGCAAGATTTTCCCATTCAACTCCATCACGATTAGCTCTCTCTAGAAGCGGTTCATCAATATCTGTGATGTTCTGTACATAATCAACTTTTGATCCACCTGCAACTAGATAACGATGGATAAGATCAAATGAAAGATAAGTTGCGGCGTGACCAAGATGTGTTGCATCGTAGGGCGTTATTCCGCATACATAAAGACGGTAGAGATCCTTCTGTGAGAGTGGTTTTTTTGTCGTAGATGCAGAATCAGTCAATCGAAGTTGTGGGAAATCGAAAGCCTTGGACAAATCGTTCACTGCTACCGCAGTCCAAGATCTCATTGGCCAATTCTATGTCAGTCTCTGCAAAAAGAATTTAACTTGAGAAATGTGCCTATACGGCCCAAAAAAGAAAACAGGCAGTGAACTAATAAGCGGGCCAGGGAACTGAAGGCCACAGAGGTGATGGCTCAGGGAAGCAACGACTCAATAACATTCGATTAACTCGATCCGAACAGGCTTGAATTTCCAACTCAGTCAGTAAAGGAGCAAGAGTTTGGCCTAGTTGGCCCTCAAGTCCACTTTTACATAGCTCCAAAATTATCAATTCATCTTTTGTAAATGGCTTGCCGGCCCACTGCCATAAAACAGTTCGCAACTTATCTTCCTCATGAAAAGTCACTCCGTGATCACATCCGTAGGTTTTGTTTCCAACAGTTGGCAAAATGTGTCCAATTTTTCGATCCGTGTTGTTAACAATTGCATCAAAAAACGCCATTTTCCTTAATTCAGGATGATCCTGGGAGAAATACTCCGATAGATTTATTAATTCATTTATTTCTATCCACTCTTGAACCATTCCTTGTCCGTATGGACCATCTCTTAAGATCGTGAATGGAACCAGATCAAGGCCTAGGAATTCACTGACACAATATGCTGCGAATTCACGATAGGCCAGGCACCCTTTATCAAAATCCCAAAGCGGTCGCTCCCCCGCAATTGGTTTATAGATGCAGGCAATCTGCAAACCATTGAAATCAACATGAGCAAATAATGTTGCATTTGATGCATCGACTAATCTACCTGTAACTACTAATTCACTCTGTTCGAGAGCAAGATATTTACTCATCGACGCCTATCTCGTTCATAAGTTTTCATATTTGAATTTACCTCTTATAGCCATTGGCTCGAGGACACAAATGGCCTCGTGGATCTATAGGAATTGAACAAAAAGGACATGGCAAACGTCCTGCATTGACAACTGCTTTGGAGCGATTCACGAAGGATTGTGCGCTGCCTAAACTTATGGACAATGCCAGAACCTCTGTATCATCTTGACCCTCTTGTGAAGTTGCTTCGTAAAATTCAAAATTAACAATTTTCATTTGATCATCCCATGAGATTGATATCGCTCCTGTGACAAAAAGGGAATCAACAGGAGAATCCAGTGCTTCATCATCGATTGGCATAGGTTCCAGTAACTCAAATGGATTGGCTCTTTTTACACCTGCGATGATTATTTCGAGGCGAGATACGATCGCTCGTACTTGATCCTTTTCGATGGCAACGGAGAAAACCTGCCTATCTTTTTTTGCCTGAACATAAAAGGCTCTCTCCCCTGGCGCTCCAACGGTTCCTACAATAAAGCGATCAGGATCGACAACTTCGTATCTCACTTGACGCTGCCGCCGCCCAATTGATTGCGATGACGTTTTTTAGAGGTCAATAGATCGGTTACGACTGCCCTTGTGTCATTAATCAAGAGAATACGGGGTTTGCTTGATGAAAACTCTACGATACTGACAGAACCTGGGTCGATGATGATTCTCTGAAACTCATCAAGATGCATTCCCAAAGCTGAAGCCAGAATAGCTTTAATCACATCACCATGACTAACAACAACTAGCGCGCCGCTTGCCTTTGGATCTATGTTGCTGTGAATCGATTGCAACGCTCTGGTTTGCATTTGCAAAATGCCCTCGCCTCTGGGGAAATACATATGAGTTGGAGTGTTTTGCACTGTTGGCCATAGTTTATTGCGCGATAGCACTGTCAGTTTCTTGCCCGACCAATCTCCGTAATCAACCTCAGTTAGACCTTGATCAATAATTGGCTTTGGTTTAGCTTTTTTTGCATTATTTTTTTGGCTTAACCAGGGCTGAATTGTTTCAAGACAGCGCTCCATCGGTGAAATCCTAATTTCATGGGGAACAAAGTCTCCCAATCTATGTGCCAAATCAATCGACTGTGCAACACCCTGTTTAGATAGGTGAACATTGGGTCTTCGCCCAGATAGGACTCCCGCAGCATTTGCTTCCGAATGTGCATGTCTGATTAAAACTACTCGCATAAAACAAAGGTTATCGCAGCTTTGATGGGCCTGCCTTGCTATCGTCGCCCCATGGAAAAAAGACGCGCAGGAAGTAGTGGGTTAGAACTTTCGCGCTTGGGCTTGGGAACTATGACATGGGGTCGAGATACCGATGAGATTGAAGCAGCTGACCAATGTCGTGCGTATCTAGATGCGGGAGGTAGTTTCCTGGACACGTCCCCGACTTATGGCGATGGAGACAGTGAACGTTTAATCGGTGGACTCATTTCGACATTGTTTAAAAGAGATGATGTCGTAATTGCTAGCAAAGCTGGAATTAATCTCAATGAGGGTGCGCGACGAATAAATGCGACCCGACAGTTTCTTATTGCCGACCTGGATCGCACATTAGAACGCTTGGGTACCGATTTTATAGATTTGTGGCAGATAAGTAACTGGGATGACTTAACCCCTATCGATGAGACGTTATCAGCGTTGGACTATGCCTACACATCTGGACGCGCCCGTTACGTTGGAGTAAGTAACTACACTGGTTGGCAGATAGCAAGAGCGGCTACTAAGCAACAAACAAATTCAATGAGGGCGCCCATTACCTGCGCACAAAACGAATACTCCCTTCTTAATCGAATTGCTGAAAACGAAATTCTTGATGCAACGCAAGAGTGCGGTCTGGGTTTTATAGCTTGGGCGCCGTTGGCTCGGGGTGTTTTAACCGGCAAATATCGAAAGGGAATCCCGAGCGACTCTAGAGCAGCCGCGCCGCACTTCGCCCGTCAAGTTGAACCGTATCTTGATGATCATTCAGCGCGCATCGTTGAGGCGGTCGTAGTCGCAGCACAAGGGCTAGGTTATTCACCGTTGGAAATCTCATTAGCTTGGGTTCGCGATGCTCCTGGAATTACAAGTACGCTCGTGGGCGCACGCACTGGTGCACAACTTCGTGGAATCTTAAAGAGCGAAGAGATTGAACTTCCATCAATTGTTCGCACCGCACTCGATGATGTCAGTGGTTAAGAGCGCTCTAAGAAATCCTTCAAAACGTGAACACCAAAAGCTAAACCCTCTATTGGTACTCGCTCATCAACACCGTGAAACATTGCCATAAAATCAAAGTCAGCCGGCAATTTCAGCGGAGAAAATCCATAACCAATGATGCCAAGATCGGCTAAAGCTTTATTGTCGGTTCCACCGCTCATTACATAAGGCACAGGAATTGCATCTGGGTCATGCTTTATCAGTGACAAACACATCTGCTCAACTAGGTCAGTCTCAAAAGATACTTCCAGCGCTTTATCCCTAGTAATAGTCTCGATAACAATCTCTGGTCCAACTAACATCTTGATAGTTTCATTTAGTTCATCTTCGTATCCAGGTATGAATCGGCCATCAATGGTCGCCGAGGCCGAACCAGGGATGACATTTGCCTTATAACCGGCCTCCAGCATTGTTGGATTTGCAGTATTTTGAAGAGTTGCTCCAATCATGCGTGAGGCAAAACCTAGTTCGGATAACAAAGGTCGCAAGTCCTTTTCGTCATAAGTCTTTCCCGTAACATGTGCGATCTTTTTAAAAAATGTTTTTACTGTCGCACTGTATCGTTGTGGCCACTGATGATTACCAATTTTTGCCACTGCCTCTGAAATCCTTGAGACAGCATTCTCTTGGTTCAAAAGCGAACCATGACCTGCGCGTCCATGGGCGGTTAATCGCATCCAATGGATTCCCTTTTCAGCAGTCTCTATGAGGTAAAGACGTTTACCGTTTCCAAGTGTTACCGAGAATCCTCCAACTTCAGATATTGCCTCGGTACAACCGGCGAAGACCTCTGGATGTTTGTCCACCATGAAATGTGAACCAAAAATGCTACCTGCCTCTTCGTCGGCAAAAAATGCTAAGACAATATCCCTTTTCGGAACGAATCCAGTCCGTTTCCAATCTCGCACAGTTGCAATAATCATTGCATTCATATTTTTCATATCTACAGCGCCACGACCCCAGATGTAACCATCTTTTATTTCGGCCTCAAAGGGAGCAACCGACCAATCAGATGCATTGGCGGGTACAACATCTAAATGTCCATGAACAACCAATCCTGGAAGATTGCTATCTGAACCCTTAATACGCGCAATAACATTGCATCTTCCCGGTGCTGATTCATAAATACGCGACTTAATTCCAACCTCATCCAAAAGCTTGACTACATGGTTGGCGACTTCTTTCTCATCGCCTTGGCCATCACCATAATTAACGCTAGGTATCTGTATTAACTCTCTACAGATGCGAATCGTTTCGTCAACGAGAACAGACGATAAAGAATCGGAAGGCGAAGAAGACATTTCGCTATTGTGGCACTGGATTGCTATCCTTGGCCATCACTTAGTCCGGGTGGCGGAATTGGCAGACGCGCTAGCTTGAGGTGTTAGTTCCCGCAAGGGATTAGGGGTTCAAGTCCCCTCTCGGACACATGAAAATCGAACAGGCTCTCAAACTTATTCGCGATGTCCCCGATTTTCCAAAACCTGGAATTCTTTTTAAAGATATCACTCCGTTACTTTCAGATGGTGAGGCATTTCTTGCCGTTACGCAAAAGTTTTCTACCTTTGCGCAATCTTCAACCATTATCGCTGGAATCGAAGCTCGTGGCTTTATCTTTGCCTCAGCAGTAGCGAATCAATTAGGAGCCGGCTTTGTGCCCATAAGAAAAGCCGGAAAACTTCCCTACGAGAGCATCTCGGCAACATACGGTCTTGAATATGGTGATGATGAACTGGAGATTCACAAAGACGCATTCAAGCCTGGCGACAAAGTTTTACTCATCGACGACGTGCTTGCTACCGGTGGAACTATTGGTGCGGCTATTGATCTCATTCATGAAATCGGCGGTGAGGTTATTCACGTCCTAGCGTTGCTTGAGATACCGGGGTTGTCTGGACGCGAGCGAATTAATCAGCTCCACCCGCAGATACCAATTACCTCATTTATGAATTCATAACAGCTGCATATCGAAGCGGTACAAGAACTCACCTTTGATTTTATGGTTCTAGGAAAAACCCGATTGACTGTGGCAGGATGCTCTCCATGGCAGAGTTGATTTATTACTGTGGAACTATGGATAGCGGAAAGTCGACGCTAGCTCTTCAAACTGCCCATAATCATCAATCTCGTGGTCGAACTGGCTTTATCTTCACCAATAAGGATCGAGCAGGAAGTGGCACGATATCTTCAAGACTTGGCTTATCTAGTCCTGCAATCGAGGTTTTCCCTGGGTTGGATTTGCACAAATATGTTGTAGACCATCTCTCAGTTGGTGAACGAATCGATTACATAATCTGTGATGAAGCACAATTCTATGAACGAGCTCAGATAGAACAGCTCGCTCGAATCGTTGATGGACTCGGTATAGATGTTTATGCCTTTGGAATCCTTACGGACTTTAGAACATCGCTGTTTCCGGGATCAGCTCGTTTAGTTGAGCTGGCCGACCGCGTAAACACTCTGCAAGTTGAAGCACTTTGCTGGTGCGGCTCTAGGGCCACCCATAATGCACGAACAATCGGTGGGACCATGGTGATTGAAGGTGAACAAGTTGTAGTCGGTGATGTTGCCCCTGGTGCTCAAGTAGCCTACGAAGTCCTATGCAGGAGGCATCACATGAGACAAGTAACTGCAACAGGTTCTCGTGCTGGGCACACCTCCCCGCAAACACTTCCATTCAAAGATTAATCGACTAACAATAAAACTAAATATCCAATAACAAGTAAATTCAAAGAGAAAAACGGAATCAAATATGAAAACTAAATCCTATGCAGCGATGAACGCTGGGGCTTCCTTGGTTCCCTATGTTTTTGAAAGACGTGAAGTTGGCGACCATGATGTCGCCTTAAAGATCTCCTATGCCGGTATATGTCACAGCGACATTCATCAAGTGGCCGAAGAATGGGGTCCTGCAATATTTCCAATGGTTCCAGGTCACGAGATAGCAGGCGTGGTCACTAGCACCGGAAGTAAAGTTACGAAGTTTAAAGTCGGCGATGCCATTGGCGTCGGTGTCTTTATTGATTCCTGTCGCACATGCAGCAGTTGCAAAGCAGGACTGCAGCAGTACTGCCTCAATGGAATGGTTGGAACCTATAACGGTATGGAAGCCGACGGAAAAACCGTTGCAATGGGCGGCTATAGCGATGTTTTTGTCATCAATGAGGATTACGCACTAAAGATTCCATCAAACCTTAATTTAAGAGGTGTGGCACCGCTGCTATGTGCTGGCATAACTTTGTACTCGCCAATAAAGCACTGGAAAACTGCACCTGGAATGAATGTTGCAATTATGGGACTTGGTGGTTTGGGACATATGGGTGTGAAGTTTGCATCTGCGATGGGTGCGCACGTGACCGTACTCTCCCACTCCCCTAGTAAAAAAGCTGATGCTCTGGCTATGGGTGCCCATGATTTTGTTGCTACAAACGACCTTGAAAACCTCAAGCAATATGAAAAGAAATTTGATCTAATTCTTAACACTATTAGTGCCGAGATAGTAATCGATGACTACCTCAATCTCCTGAAGCTAGATGGTACTTTAGTGGTCATCGGACTTCCTGGACGCCCATACAAAGTAAATGTTGGAACCTTGCTTAACGGACGAAGAAGGATTGCTGGATCAATGATCGGTGGGATTCCTGAAATTCAAGAGATGTTAGATTTTTGCGGCAAGAACAATATCCTCAGTGAAGTAGAAGTTATTAAGGCTGATTACATTAATGAGGCATATAAGAGAACCGTCGCCAGCGATGTGAAGTACCGTTTTGTCATTGATGCAAGTACGTTCTAAGAACGCTAAGTTTTGCGAAATAGGTCGTTAAAAAGAATGCACAACTAAAGCCAAAACAGGTGCTACTGCTAGGGCTGGAAGTAAGTTACCTACCGCCACATGCTTAATGTTGAGCAAACGCAGCGCAATACACATAAGCATTATTCCGCCAACCACAGTCATTGCATCGATCTGATAGCCATCCAGAATCTCGCCCAATCCAAGACCAACCAATGTCCATGAGGCTTGGTAGATGGCTACAGGAATAGCTGACACAGCAACCCCCCAACCAAGTGAAGTAGCAAAGGCCATCGCAGCGAAAAAGTCTAATGTGCTTTTGAGAACGAGTTGGTCGATTCCAGTTCCCATTCCATCACTAATACTTCCTAAAATCGCAAGCGGGCCTATTGCAAACAAAAGAGATGCTGCTACGAATCCCTCAACAAAGGGTGACTCACTGCTGGCTTTGAACTTTATGCGAAGACGCTCTCCCAGGCCATCTAATCGAGTCTCCAATTTGAGAAGAGAGCCAATGAGGCCTCCGATTAGAAGTGAGCCCAAAACGATCAGAAGTGTCCATCCCTGTGGAACAGATTCGACATAGCGTGTTGACCATAGTGGAAGTACTGCCGATGCGGCACCAAGGATCAAGACCAAACCCAAAACATCTGTCAGTAGAATTCGTGTTTGTTCTTTCATGCGAGTGCCAACAAGCACGCCAAGGGCTGCTCCTCCAACGATTGCAACGATGTTTATAACAGTGCCGATTCCGGGAAACATCAAGCAAGTATAGCCGTTGTTGTTATACTCAAATAATGCTTATTTGGTTGCAAAGATTTCTTCGACCCCATAGAACAGTTCCAGTTACTCCATGGACTGCTAAATCACGCTGGGATCTCTCACTGAACCGTTCGGCAATCCTGTTTTTCGGACTTTTCATTTTTGGTTTGGGTGACTCGCTGCTTATACAAAGTCAGATTGGTAACGCTCCATGGTCGGTATTGGCACAAGGTGTTTCAGAGCGGTTAGAGATAACACTTGGATGGTCAACATTCTTCATAAGCTCTTTAGTTTTACTTCTATGGATTCCTTTGCGTGAGCGACCAGGTTTTGGGACTCTCTCCAATATCGTTGTTATCGCATTTGCTATACAACTTGGTATCACGATTTTTCCAAGCACAGATCGATTCTTTATTTCTCTACTTTATTGCTTTCTCGGTATCGCTCTCGTGGGGATTGGTTCAGCTTTTTACATAACATGTGGATTGGGATCGGGACCACGAGATGGCCTGATGACAGCGTTGCATTCGCGCACGGGATTTCGCATTGGAAGGGTTCGGCTGACGATCGAAGCCTTCGTTTTAATCTTGGGATCCATTCTCGGAGGGACGGTAGGCCTAGGCACGCTCTTGTTTGCGCTGTTCATAGGGCAAGCCATAGCCGTCTCTCTTGGTGTCGTTGCCCGGGCTACTTCCCAGTAATCATTAGGCTTAAGACCTTCCCAAGGCTGTGCGCCTAATCGCACACGGGGTCGCAAACACCCCCGATACCAAAACAGAAAGGTGAATTCATGCTGGATTCATTCTTTAAAATAAGTGAACGCGGATCGACAGTCGGTCGAGAAGTACGTGGCGGAGTCGTCACATTCTTCACGATGGCTTACATAGTTGTACTAAATCCAATCATTCTTGGCGGCGCCACAGATGTAAACGGTGATTTCCTCGGTGGAGAAGGTGGCATGGCAAAGATTGCTGCCGCTACTGCATTAGTAGCAGGAATCATGACATTGCTGATGGGAGTTGTTGCAAATTATCCACTTGCAATTGCAACCGGACTAGGACTCAACACTTTCGTTGCCTATGCAATTGCTTCGCAGATGACATGGGCTGATGCGATGGGACTTGTAGTACTTGAAGGTCTCATCATTCTCGTGCTTGTTTTGACGGGCTTTAGAACTGCAGTCTTCAAGGCAATTCCTTCACAACTTAAGGTAGCAATCTCAGTCGGTATTGGATTGTTTATTGCCTTGATCGGCTTTGTTGATGCAGGTTTTGTTCGCCGAACTAATGTTGGTCCAGTGCCTGTAACACTAGGTGACGGAAAGTCACTCATTGGATGGCCAATTATTGTCTTCATCGTTGGGTTCTTCCTAATGGTTGTTCTTATGGTTAAGAAAGTTAAGGGCGCACTCCTCATCGGAATCGCGGTCGCAACTATTCTCTCAATCATTATCGAACGAGCATTTAAGGTTGGTACTAACTACATTCCAGGTGCGTTCACCGCAGATGGTAAAGATTTTATTAATCCAAAGGGATGGGGACTTAATGTTCCTGCCATTCCTAGTGAAGTTGTTGCGACGCCAAATTTCGATCTTTTGGGTCAATTTAACCTATTTGGTTCATTTTCAAAGATCGGCTTTATCGCAGCAGCGTTGCTCGTATTTACGCTATTGCTAGCTGATTTCTTTGACACAATGGGAACAATGACTGCAATTGGTCATGAAGCGAAGTTGATTGATAAAGATGGAAACGTGCCTAATGCAAGTCGCATTCTGCTCGTGGACTCTGTTGCAGCAGCCGCAGGTGGCGCCGCTGGAGTTTCATCCAATACTTCATACATCGAATCAGCTTCAGGTGTTGGTGAAGGCGCACGCACCGGTCTAGCCTCAGTGGTTACTGGTGTTCTCTTCCTTCTTACAACCGTCCTGTCCCCTATCGTCAACATAATTCCTTACGAGGCTGCAACACCAGCTTTGATTATCGTTGGCTTCCTCATGATGTCTCAGATCAAAAATATTGATTGGGATGACATGGGAATCGCTGTTCCAGCATTCTTGACAATTATTCTGATGCCTTTCACTTACAACATCACTGTTGGTATCGGTGCAGGTTTCATAACTCACGTCGTGATTCGCCTGGTTCAAGGTCGTGGTAAAGAGATTCATGCACTCTTGTGGCTCATCGCCGCTTTGTTCATGGTCTACTTCCTATCTTCACCTATCAATACATGGGTGGGATAACATTTAAAAAGCAATAGAGTCAGTAAGGGCCCCTGGTGACAGGGGCCCTTACCTTTTTATAGTTAGTGAATCTTTTGGCAAAACATTAAAGTCCAAATCTGAGAGGTACTTGTATTGGAATTACCAAATAACGGGTTGGATATCATTTTTTTCTAAGATGTAATTGACTTTCGAAAATGGTTTAGATCCAAAAAACCCTCGATATGCCGATAATGGGCTCGGATGGGCAGAGCAAACCAGCCACTCTTTTTCAAAAAAATGTGAAACTTCTTGCGCATAGTTTCCCCAACACACCGCTACAACATCACACTTACCGAGAACTTCAGCCACTCGATCCGTGACTTTTTCCCACTTCAAGTTTGCATGAGCCAAGGAGTTTTTTGTTTCTGTGGTTAAAATTCTATTTAGCAGTAGAACACCCTGATCTGCCCAATCAGAAAGATCAGGATTGCTCCTTAATGGTTTTGCTAGATCACTGTGAAGTTCTGCAAAGATGTTTTTAAGAGAAGCAGGAACACGGACGATATCTGAGGGCGCGGAGAAAGCTAAACCCTGAGCCACGCCCGCCGTCGGATAAGGGTCCTGTCCGAAAATAACTACTTTCACAGTCGATAGAGGAACATTGAGTGCGCGAAAAATACTGCCGAATTCTGGTGTGACAGAGCTCTTGTCAATGGTTGCCTCAATTAAGTCGATGTGTTCTTCTAAATCGCTGAGAGCCTCCTGCCAATCCAGATGTAACTGTTTAAAAAGTTGCCCGGGCAAAATAGCGACCTGATTCACTAGATACGTTGATTGGTGTTTCAAAGATCGCTGAAATGTGCTCAGAAGTAATGACTTGATCTATAGGACCAGAAACTGCAACTTTTCCTGACTTAAGAATAAGCGCGTGAGTAGTTCCAGCCGGAATCTCCTCAATGTGATGCGTAACCAGAACAGTTGCTGGGGCTAAAGGATCCGAGGAAAAACTTGTTAAACGTGCCAATAAATCTTCCCGACCACCAACATCTAATCCTGCAGCGGGCTCGTCAAGCAAAAGAAGTTCAGGATCGGTCATAAGTGCTCGCGCAATTTGCACTCGTTTCTTCTCCCCTTCGCTTAATGTTCCATACTCTCTTGAACCTAATTCACGCACTCCGAAAGTGGTTAGAAGTGCGATCGCTCGAGATTCATCCCACAGGTCATAGCCCTCATTCCACCGACCATATATGGCATAGGCGGCAGTGAGGACAACATCTCGAACAATTTCACCGGCAGGAATCTCCTCAGAAATATTTGAACTACAGATTCCTATTCGTGTGCGAAGTTCAAAAAGATCAATTCGTCCAAACTCTCGATCGAGGACGTTTACCGTTCCAGTGGTTGGAAATATTTTCGTTGCAAGCATCTGAAGAAGAGTTGATTTTCCAGCCCCATTAGGTCCAAGAATCACCCAGCGCTGACCGTGTGAGATTGAAAAACTCATCGGACCAAGAATCGTGTGATCTCCCCTAACGACAGATACATCGTGAAGTGAGAGAACGTTCTGGTTGCTCATAGATGCAAAACATAGTGCTTTTGCCAGCTAAGTTACTGCAAAAACATGCATGAGAGGCAGGTCTTTCGCGATAAACTGTGCAATCTTATGGATGATTTGTCACAAAACAGCCCTGTTTTTACAGGCCTAATTTTACTTACCGGCACAGATGCCCCGGGAATTGCCCAAGGTCTGTTTCGCTCACTCTCTGACTTTTCAGTAGCGATCGATGATGTGGAGCAAATTGTTATTAGTGGTCGACTTGTACTGACTGTGTTAATCACACTGAACCCCGCGCATCAAAGCGCCATCGAGGCTGACTTGGCCGAGTATGCCCAATCATCTGAGACTGACATTGCCACCATTTTTTCACATCAGGCATTGCTAAAAATTGATCAGAATCGCGTGGGTGTTCTTGTCGTTGCTAAAAAGTTACATCCGAAGATTTTGCTGACCTTAACTACAGCTATCGTTGGCTTGAATGGAAATATCGAGTCGATATCTCGAACTCAGAACGACCCTACTGGAATCCTCTTTGTAGTCACCGGTGCTACAGCCATGATCCTATCCTCAACCATTTCTAGCTTAGAATTTGAAAACGAGCTAGAAACTCGAGTGTATGAGTTATGAAAATCCTAGCCAAAGTAAAGGCAGATTTGGTGTGTAAAAATGACTAAGCCAAAAATGCTTGTTCAATTCGACATAGACTCTACTTTTATTGAACAGGAAGCAATAGAACTTCTAGCGGCAAAAGCTGGAGTTTTGGCCGAAGTAGCTCGAATAACAGAGTCAGCAATGAAGGGCGAGATCGACTTTGCTCAGAGCCTAAAATCTAGAGTCGGACTACTCAAAGGTCTACCTGTTGAGTCACTTGATGAAGTGCGAAGTGAGATTGTACTAACTGACGGTGCCGTCGAGTTAGTCGATCTACTCCATAGACTCGGACACAGCGTCTCGCTTGTTTCTGGAGGTTTTGTACAGATAATGCAGCCAATCGTTTCACAATTGTCTATTCAGTACTTTAGAGCTAATGTTTTAGAGATTCACAGTGGCGTGCTCACTGGTGGAGTAACTGGGGCAATTGTGGATAGGGCAGCAAAAGCAGATGCGCTTAAAGAATTTGCATCTCAAGCTGGTGTACTTCTTGAAAACACTGTGGCCATCGGTGACGGAGCTAATGATTTGGACATGATGGCTATTGCCGGCTTGAGTATTGCCTTTAACGCAAAACCGATTGTTGCTGCAGCTGCTGATCTTTCTATAAATGAAAGATCGCTGCGATCAGTAAGTTCATTACTGGGGCTCTAAACAAACTCTAGAGTCGGCAAGCGTGAATATCAGTTACTAAAATGCCTCTAGCTCCCAATGCCCACAATTGATCCATTACATTATTTGTTTCTTCACGCAAGACCATTGCTCTTACGGCAACCCAATCGGGCTTCTGCAGCGCAGAAATTGTGGGTGATTCTAAACCTGGTGTGATTAAACAAGCTTGATCCAAGTGTTGCTTTTGTACGTCGTAATCTAGAAGCACGTATTTTCTTGCAGTTACGACACCTTGTAACCTTCTGATCAGCACTTCTAATTCTGGCTTGATTTCACTTTTAGTACGTGTGATTACCACAGCTTCGCTATGCAAGATCGGTTCTCCAAATATTTTAAGGCCTGCCTGACGCAAAGTGTTTCCTGTACTCACAACGTCTGCAACCAAGTCAGCGACTCCTAAACGCACGCTGCTCTCTACTGCACCATCTAAACGAACAATTTCCGCGTTTGTCTTTAATTCATTTAAATGCTGTTGGACTAATCCCGGATATGCCGTTGCTACACGTTTTCCTGCGATGTCAGAGATTGTCATGTTCTTGTCCATGGGACCTGCAAATCGGAAAGTTGATTTGCCAAAATCCAAAGACAAAATCTCACTAGCTTTAGCGCCAGAATCGATCAATAAATCTCTACCTGTAATTCCTGCCTCAAGCTCACCTGAACCTACATAGACAGCGATGTCACGGGGACGTAAGTAGTAAAACTCAACACCATTGCCTGGATCGGAGATGATTAAATCTCTGTCATCAGTTCTTTGTCGATACCCAGCCTCAGTCAATGTTGCTATTGCAACTTGTGCTAAAGATCCCTTATTCGGTACGGCAACTCTTAACATCATCATCTCCTAAAGAAATTTATATACATCGTTTAAAGAAAGACCACGAGCAAGCATGAGTACTTGGAGGTGATAAAGCAGCTGACTGATCTCTTCAGAGAGTTCATCATCAGATTCATGCTCAGCAGCTAGCCATACCTCGCCGGCCTCCTCAAGAATCTTCTTACCAATCTCATGAACTCCCGACGCTACAGCTAAAACCGTTCCGGAGGTGGAATCGTTAGAGGCAACCTTTTCATTTAGTTCAATCCATAACGCATCAAAACTCTTCATACTCTTAGTTTACTGGAGTGTATGCACGAGCCGTTGCTGATTGAATCAAGATTCCAGGTAATCGTGAGCGTGTTTTCTGATCTTTTCAACCATTTCTGCAGGGTTTGGATCATTAAATACAGCGCTTCCAACAACAAATGTATCTGCTCCAGCATCTAGAGCGTATTCAATAGTTGACATAGAGATACCGCCATCTACTTGCAACCAGATTGGGCGATCTCCAATCATTTTTTTCGTTCTTCTGACCTTTGACATCATATTTTCCATGAACTTCTGCCCCCCAAAACCCGGTTCAACCGTCATGATCAGGAACATGTCTATGTCATTTAGAAACTCTTCGTAGGCCTCTATTTGAGTACCAGGCTTTATTCCTAAACTGGATCTGGCTCCAGCAGATCGAATTTCACGTAGCGTCTGAGCAATGTTCCTTGTTGCTTCAGCATGGATGGTGACCGAGGCACATCCTAGATGCGCATATTCGACAGCAATCTGATCAACATCTGCCACCATGAGATGCGCGTCAACGGGTAGAACAGATTGAGCGATTACCTCCGATGCCGCTTGGAAATCAAATGTGAAGTTTGGGACAAATATATTGTCCATAACATCAAGATGAAGAAGATCCGCTACTTTACTGATTTTTTCAATCTCAGCTCCTAACTGAGAGAAATCAGCATTCAAAATACTTGGAGTAATTCGAATCTCAGTGGACATGAGACAACTTTATCGCTAGCGATGCCTAAAAAGAGCGAGATACATAGCATCAGTGCCGTGTTTGTGAGTCCATAGAGATAGGGCCCCTGCCCGTTCGGCATTTTCTAATCCCTTAGGAAGATACGGGCTAACGGAAATTTGTTCAATTTCTGGATGTGTTCGTAAAAGATCAGCAACTTGTACGGATGTCTCTGCCAAATGTGGGGAGCACGTTGCATAGCCGAGAACTCCACCCTGATTCAACGCTGAAATACCAGATGAAATTAATTCACGCTGTAATTGAGTTAACGCTCTCAAATCTTTGAGATTGCGCCGCCACCTAACTTCGGGGCGACGTCGAAGCGCGCCCAAACCTGTGCAAGGTGCATCAATTAATATCGCATCATACCTACTCTCCCCTTTTCCAATTTCGCGACCATCACCAACTAACACCTGATCACCGTGGACAACTTGACGCACCAATTCCGCGCGGGAGTTGGAGATTTCATTGGCAGTAAATGTAATGGAGCGACCTCTAGCAATACTCGAGAGCAGAGCTGCCTTACCGCCCGGACCTGCGCACATATCTAACCAACTAGATCCTTGTGCGGCTTGGCTGAAAATTTCAGCCACCAACTGAGATCCTTCGTCCTGAACGCCTGCCTTTCTTGATTTAATTAAATCAAGAGCTCCTGGATTGCCTTTCCAATGTGCGCCGTAGGGTGAATATTGCGTTGGAAGTGCACCAAGTTCTATGAGATCTTCAACGGTTGAAAAGCCCGGCCAAGAAACAAGAGTTGGAATCGCCGGCTCATTGTTGATCTTTAGGGCGGCCTCGACTTCATCCCAATTTTTGAGGAGATCAAAATACGAGGAAACGATCCACTCGGGATGTGAATAAAGAATGGAAAGGCGCTTTATCGGATCCGTTATCAAAAGAACAGACTCAAACCAATCCTCCTTGGTTTTGCGAACAACCGACCGCAAAATTGCATTCACATAACTCGCTTTAGATTCACCTAATCTTTTTCTAGCAACCTCTACTGTGGAAGATACGGCAGCATGATCGGGAATTCGTAATTCATGGATTTGGTGAATTCCTAAGCGCGCAACATCAATGATTCCGGGGTCAATCTCCGAAAATGGTCTATCGCTAAGCTGATCAAGGACCCAATCGTGTTTGCCTTGCATTCGTATAGTCCCATAAACCAGTTCTGTAACTAGGCCTCTATCGCGATCGTCTAACGAACTAGCGTTGAGTGCCTGAGGGACAAGCAAGTTTGAATAGCCCATATTTTGATTCACTTCAGTAATGAGATCAAAAGCAAGCAATCTAGATGCTTCAGGCTTTGGTGATTTAAACTGCTTTCTTCGGGGTTCAACCAAAACAAACACCATCGGCTAATCGCGCGCCTCGTGTCCATTCGATTGCTGACATTTCTCGCTTTCCTGCCGGTCTCACTTCCAGAACTTCTATACAGCTGCCATCACCGCATGAGACAAATACTTTGTGATTCTCTACGACGATAGAACCAGGTGATCCCCCTCTATCGCCTGAAACTTGCGCTCGAGAGATCTTGAAAGATTCATCATTAAATGTCGTCCATGCTCCCGGTTCGTAAGTAAAGGCTTTGATCCTCTGAACCACTTTTTTCGCGGGTACAGAAAAATCTATCTTGGCCTCTGATTTTGTAATTTTAGGAGCGATAGATCCGGCTCCGGACTGCGGCGTTGGACTGACTTCTTGTTCAATTAATGTCATTGTCTTTGCAATAGATTGAACCCCTAACGCGGCCAAGGCATGTAATAATTCGAATGATCTCCATGAAGTGTCAATCGTAATTTTATCCTGCGAAAAAATGGGACCGGTATCCATACCTTTGTCGAGCTTAAAAACGGTAACACCGGTTTCGGTTTCACCGTTTTCGAGTGCACGTTGAGCTGGTGCTGCGCCACGATAGCGAGGCAACAAGGAAAAATGAAGATTCACAAAACCATATCTGGGCACGTTTAAAATAGATTCGGGAAGAATTACCCCGTAACCAATTGTGATGACAAGATCCAACCCTCGAACTATTGGCAACATCTCTGAAGATGATCCCGGCTTAACTACTGTGATCCCTTTTTCCTGAGCCCACAATGACACTGAACTCTCTTTGTCTTTAAGACCTCGACCTGAAGGGCGATCCGGCTGAGTAATGATGCAAACCAGTTCATGCTCGGACTCAATCAACCACTCTAAAGTCGGAATAGCGACATCAGGAGTTGCAGCAACAGCTACACGCACTTAAATATTCCGGCCAAACATTGAGTGAGGAGATTCTTTTACCTGTATATCTACTCCGGACTGACTAGCCTGTGCAAACCAATCAGATTCCCGAATCTCTTTCATCGCCAGTTTACGGTTTGACTTTGAAAGCTTATCGATAAAGAGGATCCCATTGAGATGATCATTTTCGTGTTGCAACGCACGAGCGAGAAATTCAGTTCCCTCTATCGTTATTGGTTCGCCGTGCATATTGAAACCCTTAGCAACAACGCGCATAGCCCTCGGAGTGTCATAACGAATCTCCGGGAAAGAAAGGCAGCCTTCTTCCCCATCTTGCATCTCATCACTTAAATCTAACGTTGGATTAATCAAATGACCCAACGCTTCATCTACGTCCCAAACAAAGACTCTTAATGGAACTCCAATCTGAGGAGCGGCTAATCCGGCCCCAGGTGCTTCCAGCATTGTTTCCGTTAAATCCGCTACAAGAGTGCGCAACTCCTTATCGAATGTGGTGACATTTGATGCAGGTGTAGTTAGCACGGGGTCACCAAATAACCGAATCTGTTGGATCGACATATGCCAATACTACCAACCGATTAGAGAGAATAAGGCTCCACGCGGATCGCAATCAAATCTTTCTTAGCAATACTTCTCTTCTTCTGAAACTCTAAAAGGAAAGAGTGTAGTTTCCTTGAATCGGAGACAGAAGTATAAAGAACCAGCTTGGCTTGATTGTTCGCAACTGGTGTAGGCCCAAAAATCTGCAGCGAATCTGGCAAGCGACCTTCTCTGAAGGCTCTTTGCATTCCTGTTGCAATCGCGGTGCTTTCTTTCTCCGAAACCAACAAAACTGCGGAGGAGACAAACGGTGGCAAGTTAACATCTAACCGATCGGCCAGTTCACGCTTCATGAGAGGAACAACATTCCACCGAGTAATCGCGGGAACAATCGGATGAACAGGATCAATAACTAAGATCGCTTTACCATTTTTTGATAGCAATGCTGAAGTTTCAAAAATTATTTCACGTGCTCGCTCTTGGGTTCTAATATCTGTGTGAGAAAAGAATCTGATTGCATCCAAAATAACAATTGCTGAGTATCCGCCTTTGACTGCGGGCTGAGCTCCGGGCGTGGACAGAACTAAAGAAGGTTTGCTTTCCACTTCTTCCTTAATCACCTCTCCGGCCGAAATTACTACTGGATAACCCGGAAAAGCACGAGATATCTCCTCAGAAGCTCTATCGATCCCACGGCCTGCAAGATATTGAGAACTTCGATTACAAAATTTGCATTTCCAATCATCAAAACTTAAGCCACAATGAACGCACGTTGGTGGACTAGATTTCGAGCCAACCTGAAGACGACCACCACATTGGCATAAGGCGATATTTCTGCAATGTGAGCACAAAAGAGCATTCCCATAACCCTTCCTTGCAGCTAGAAAAAGTACTGGCCCTTTTTTTAGCGCTGATCTAATCTCAGGAAAAATACGCCCCGGCAAGAGAGTTCCAGAATCTGGCGAGAATGACGCAATGCTCACTTCAGCGGTAGCAGGAGTAAAAGATACTTCACTTGTATCGATCAAAAATCCAATTTCTACCGATGGGCTGTACCCTACAAACAAAATCTGTAGTCCCTGTAACTTTGCGCGCTCCATTGCAACTGTCCTGCTGTTCCAACCGGGTGAACGAATTTCATAGTGCAATGGTGAAGATTCTTTGTAAACAATTATCGTTGAAAGATCATCTATAGGTGCAAACACTGAACCACGTGTTCCGACTACGAGCTTCTTAACTTGCCTTTGACATTGCAGAAAACTTTCATATCTTTCATTTCTCGGCATAGAAGATGTGAGCTTAAGAACCATATGCTGGGCATCCTTGAACTCTTTTAAAATCTGATCGACATCCTTATCATCGGGTGCGATGATCAATACACTTCCCTGCTTAAGGGCATGCTTGGCCGCTACGGCAACTTGCACCTCTGGAGGAATTACCGGAGCTAATTGCATGAAACTGAAAGTATGAGGGCGCTGATCGCTAACTCGATCTGAATCAACTCTAGAGATTCTTCTACTTAATTGATCAATATCATCCTCACCAGCATTCGAAGCGACATCAAACTTCTTATCCACTGATGCCACTCGCGGAGGTATCGCAGATTTAATCACGTCCCATGGATTACATGCATATGCCTCAGCAATATGATCGATTAACTTCAAAGATTTCGTCGTGGCGATTGGATGAGGTGAAAGAACCTTGGTGATGAACTTTAAGGTTCCTGCGCGTTCAGGTGTTTCAGTCCGTTCGACGATTATCCCTTCGACTTCCCTGTTGCCGAAAGGAACTTGGACTCTAACGCCTACAGAGACAATCTTCGTGAATTTTTCTGGAACGATATAGTCGTACAGATCATCTAGGTGGAAAACACCGGTATCCACCCTTACTCGAACAAATGAAGATGTAGAGGCTTGAACGGGCGAAGATGCTGATGCAACTTCGGCTTTTAACCGAAAAAGCCTCGATGATGCCACAAATTATTTTATTGCGTTTTGAAGTGCAGAGACACGGTCGGTGCGCTCCCAAGCAAATTCTGGGAGCTCACGTCCAAAGTGTCCATAGGCACTTGTAAGTGAATAGATAGGGCGTAGTAATTCAAGATCGCGAATAATCGCAGCTGGGCGAAGATCGAAAGTAGAAACTACTGCGTTCTGGATTTTAGATACGGGAACTGATTCAGTTCCGAAAGTTTCTACAAAAACCCCGACAGGTTGAGCTTTTCCAATTGCATAGGCGACCTGTACTTCACATCTTTTTGCTAAACCAGCAGCAACCACATTCTTTGCTACCCATCGCATGGCGTAAGCAGCAGAGCGATCAACCTTGGACGGATCCTTACCGCTAAAAGCTCCGCCCCCATGTCGTGCCATTCCACCATAAGTGTCAACGATAATTTTTCTGCCAGTTAGTCCTGCATCTCCCATAGGACCACCGATGACGAAACGACCTGTGGGATTGATGAGAGTACGAAGATCCTTCTTTGGCAGATCAATTAAGCTAAGAATTGGATCAATAACAAGCTTTATCACATCTGGTGTCAGTTTCTTTACTACATCTACATCTTCTGAGTGCTGACTAGAAATAACAACTGTATCTATTGCAATAGCTTTATCACCGTCATACTCAATCGTTACTTGAGTTTTTCCATCAGGTCTTAAGTATGAGAGTTCACCTGATTTTCGCACTTTAGTTAGCTGTTGCGCTAAAGCATGTGCCAACCAGATCGGCAATGGCATAAGCTCTTTCGTATCATCACAGGCGTAGCCAAACATTAATCCTTGGTCCCCAGCACCCTGAAGATCTAGTGGATCGACAGCTGCCGAAACTCGATGTTCGTATGCGTCGTTGACACCTGCAGCAATATCTTGTGACTGTTGACCAATTGAAATAGATACTCCACAAGAGTTACCGTCGAAGCCCTTATCGGAAGAGTCATAACCTATGTTTAGCACGGTGTCGCGTACTATGCCATTTACATCTGCATATCCGTTGGTAGTTACTTCGCCTGCAACGTGAACTTGTCCTGTCGTGATAAGGGTTTCTACCGCAACGCGACTTTTCTTATCTTGCGAAATTAGTGAATCTAAAACTGCGTCTGATATCGCATCTGCGATCTTATCTGGGTGACCTTCAGTAACTGATTCTGAAGTAAAAAGTCGTTTTGACATTTTTAACCTAACTGCCGGATGGCCTGATCAAGTAGTAAATTTCCGAGAGCGTCCTTGGAGACTTCCTTGACCGCTATATCCGCACCGTTGCGTGTGAGTATCGTACCCATAGTCTTATCTTTACCAAATATCGCCCCGCCTGAAACATCATTAACATAGATAAGATCCAAGCCTTTACTTTCCATCTTCCTGCGGGCCTCTTGCAGGTGGTCCCTAGTTTCGGCTGCAAAGCCAATCATTAACTGATTCGTTTTGCTTTTGCTCATTTCGGCAATTAGATCAGTGTTAGGGGTTAACTCAATCGTTCCTAGAAGAGTTTTTTTGATCTTTTCGAAAGAAACCAACTTAGGTCTGGCATCTGCAACTGCTGCACTCATGATCAATATGTCACATTGTGGAAACTGTTCTGTAAGCGCTTCGTGCATCTCCTGCGTGCTGACAACATGAGTCGTTTGAATACCCCTCACATCCTTTTCATCAACATTTGCTGCAATTAGGTGAACTAGTGCGCCTCTCTTCTTAGCTGCAAGAGCGATAGCTATTCCCTGTTTTCCAGATGATCTGTTCCCGATAAATCGAACTGGGTCAATGTTTTCTTGAGTTCCACCCGCAGTAACCAAAACCCTTTTGCCAACTAAGTCTGAAATGTTTCCTGTCAGTTCATCAAACTCTTTAACGATGGATGCAGTCTCCGGGAATCGACCTTGCCCTTCATCTGAACCAGTCAGGCGTCCAACTTCTGGCTCCATAATTTTAAATCCCCGATCACGAAGCGTTTGTACATTAGATACCGTGGCAGGATCAAGCCACATCGAAGGATGCATCGCGGGTACAAGCATTTTTGGAGAGTTAGAAGCCAATACTAAATTTGTTAACAAATCATCAGCTCGACCAGCAGCAAGTCGTGCGATTAAATCGGCGGTAGCTGGCGCAATAACGAAATACTCTGATTGCTCAGCCAAAGAAATATGTGGAACTGAGTGTACGTTCTCCCAAACTTGAACATTAACTGGTCGACCAGAGAGTGCTTCCCAAGTGGCCTTACCTACAAAATTAAGTGAAGAGGGCGTTGGTACAACAGTGACTTGGTAACCGCGATCCTGCAATCTTCGTAGAAGTTCGCATGATTTATAAGCAGCTATTCCACCGCCTACACCTAGAACTATTTCTGGACCGAGTTGTGACATTTCTGGACCTGAAAATTACAAGAGATTATGCAGTAGGTTCTAGATTTTCGATTGTCAGTAAACCTTCATTGATCTCGCGAAGTGCGATTGAAAGAGGCTTTTCATGAACGTGAGTCTCAACCAATGGTCCAACATATTCAAGAAGACCTTCACCAAGCTGAGAGTAATACGCGTTGATTTGGCGGGCACGCTTAGCTGCATACAGAACTAGGCTGTATTTTGATCCACTTTTATCTAGTAGTTCATCGATTGGTGGATTTGTTATGCCATCCATGAGTAACTCCGCTTCATCACTTGATTAGGAGGCCAACTCTATCAGTTTCTGGACAACCCCTTCGACCTCATCATTTACAAGGACTACGTCAAAAGATGAGGCCGCATCTAGTTCGGCTTGGGCCAACTCAAGCCTTTGAGCCCGACGAACTTCATCATCGGTACCGCGTCCTTCTAGGCGAGATACAAGCTCTTCCCATGACGGAGGCTCTAGAAAAACCAATATCGATTGTGGCAAATGCGCCTTTACTTGTTTCGCGCCTGCAATTTCAATCTCGAGAAGAACATTTTTCCCAAGGAGTAAAGCTTGCTCAACTTTGTCTTGCGTAGTTCCGTAACGATTACCAGCAAACTCTGCCCACTCCAAAAACTCACCGTTATTGATCATAGTTTGGAAAACTTCATGCGATACGAAATGATAATCACGTCCATTGACTTCATTGCTGCGTGGTTGCCTTGTCGTATAACTAACGCTGACCCAGAAATCACCAACCTCGCGCAGTTTCTTTGCGACCGTACTTTTACCTACTCCCCCAGGTCCAGAAAGAACCAGGAGTTTGCCCGGGCTAATCGCGTGTGAGGATTTCATAAACTCATTTCTAATTTGCGTGATCTGATGGCGCCCAAGGCCCTTGACTCTACGGGTAGGAGATATCTCAAGTCGCTCCATAAGTGTTAAGGCCCTTACTTTACCTACTCCCGACAATGATTCAAGGAGTTCGCGCACTCGCATATTTGCCACTGCTTCATCTGTTTTGGAAAGTTCCAATATGTTATCGATGACCAATGATCCCGATTTCAACTCTGACTTTATGTAAGCTCGACGCTTTCTCGAAGCAGCAGCCTTTTCTAAAGCCTTTAAACGCTGTTCATCAGTCAAACGAGGGGGTAAAGCCATAGGACAAACTTACTAGTTAATCAAAACCTGCGCCGCAATCTGCGCGGCTCTTTCTTTCATTGCCGAACTGCCGTTAGCCCAACTTTGCGTAATGGGGCGACCAATAACAACAAGAGAGGCGCCTGCCGAAATTGCATCAGCTGGTGTCATTACTCGAACCTGATCATCTGTATTCTCTGACCCTTTCGGCCTTACACCTGGAGTAATGATTACAGGATCTGCGCCAATTTCTTTTCGAATAGCAGTTATCTCCAGAGGCGAGCAAACAATTGCCCGGGAACCCGATAGCGTAGCCAACTTAGCTAACGCAACCGCACTCTCCAAAGTTGGTTTTCGGTATCCGATTAACTCAAGATCGGAATCTCCTAAAGATGTAAGAATCGTGACACCCGTTATCAATGTATTGGGTACAGCCTCTGCTGCTGCCTTGATCATTGCCGCACCACCGGAAGCATGAACGGTTAAATACTTCGGGTGCAAATTAGAAATCGCCGTTGCCGCCCCATTTACTGTGTGCGGTATATCGTGCAGCTTTAAGTCAAGGAAAATATCTGAATCTGTTTCATCCTGAATTGCTCTGACTCCATCGCTTCCAAATGTGAGGAAGAACTCCAAACCTAACTTATAAACTGAAATAGAATCTTGTGTGGCTTTCACCCATGCAATGGCGGTCTTTAATTCAGATGTATCAACTGCAAGAACTATCGGAGCCTTAGCCATGAGAATCCTCCTCTGTGCGATGGGCATAACCAACAGCATCTTTAAGTGATTTAAAACCTCGATCTATGAGCAACTGTTTTAACTCACTTTGAATCGACATGATCGCTGTTGGATTCCCGAAACTTGCAGTTCCTATTGAGACGCCGCTAGCTCCAGCCAAAATCATCTCCAAAGCATCTTTGCCACTGGCGATTCCTCCCATTCCTAAAATAGGAGTTTTCGGGAGAGCGGCGTGTACTTGGTAAACCGCTCTTACTGCAATTGGTCTAATAGCTGGTCCAGAGAGTCCACCTGTTTTACCGCCAAGTTGTGGCCTCATCGTGTTCACATTAATTACCATTCCAAGAACTGTATTAATGAGTGCAAGACCATCAGCGCCAGCGTCCACAACACCCTTTGCTATAGAAACTAAATCAGTTACATCCGGTGACAACTTGGCAATAATTGGTAGTTCTCCACCTAAAGTTCTACGGACTCCATCTATGACCCGCCTTGAAGCATCAGGATCACATGCAAAAACAAGTCCTCTGTTTTCCACGTTGGGACAGGAGATATTTACTTCAACAGCGCTAATTCCGGAGACCGAACGCAGTTTCCTCGCAAGTGTTGAGTACTCTTCTACAGTTTCACCAGCGATCGATACGATAACGCGGGCCTTCTGCTCTATAAGGTAAGGAATATCTTGAGTTAAAAATGCATCAATGCCCGGACCCTGCAACCCAATCGAGTTAAGCATTCCACTTGGCGTTTCAGCCATTCGTGGAGTTGGGCGACCCGGTCGCACACGTGACATTACCGATTTCGTCACTACTCCACCCATCTCACGCAACGGAAAAAATTGAGCTAACTCGCGCCCAGAACTTGCGCACCCACTTGCTGTAAATGTTGGAGCAGGAAACCATGCATTTCCTATGGTGGTTGAAAAGTCTAAAGCACTCATAACTGTTTACCTACCTGGCTCCAACTGACCTTTTCTCCATCCATAACAGGACCATCGATGCATGAACGCAGCATTGAAACAGATCCATCTGCGCCTTCAACAGGAAGTACGCAGGTCATGCAGACACCAATTCCGCAGGCCATAGATTCTTCGACAGAGCATTGATGAACAACATCCAATGCAGTTGTTATCGCAGTGATAGCTGAGAGCATTGCCATAGGCCCACATGAATAAACCACGGCAACATTTAGATCTTTGATCTGTTCATATAAATGATCTGTTACGCGACCTGTTTGTCCTGTCGAACCATCTTCTGTATAGATGCGCATCGTATTGACGGCGCGTTTTCCTTCCATGGGAGCGTAGATACTTGAGGCTGTGCTTGCTCCTAAAATCATATCCACACGAGAACCTCGAGCATTAAGCACCTCGGCTAAACCAAACAACGGCGCTGAGCCATAACCCCCTCCAATTAACAAAACAGGTAATGGTTCTGTCGGTACTCTAAATGCAGTCCCAAGAGGAACAACGATATCGATCAAATCTCCCTCAATGCGATTACATAACCAGGTACTGCCTTGACCATGTGGAGCAACTATTAACTCCATCGTTCCACCTGAAGCAGATGATGTAGAGACCCTGGAGATTGCAAATGCACGTCTAAGAACTAGAGCGGAGTTATCTCCACCGACTTTAATGGCAACGAAATTGCCCGGTTTGCACTTCTGGGCTAAATCACCAATGTTTACAATAATTTGATGATAAATGCCGACACGTTTGTTCGAGATGACCGGTGCTAGAACTTGCTTAGCATTCTTATTAATTGGGCTCACTTATGTCAGCCATTTCTGCAAAGATTTAACACTAAGTGTTGATCCCTGTAAAAATCGAATTCCTTGAACTGCTGCACTAAATCCAGCAATCGTTGTTATACAGGGAATCGATCGTTGAATTGCTGCTGTGCGAATAGCCCATCCATCTTCACGTGTGCCTTGGCCTACTGGTGTATTGATAACTAGGTCGATCTCGCCACTGTTCATCATTTCAACAATAGTTTTTTCACCCAAAGGTCCAGTGCCTTCTGAGTTCTTACGCACAGTAATGGGATTTAAACCTCGAGACCGTAAGAACTCGGCTGTTCCACTTGTTGCAAGTATTTGAAAACCCAATGCTGCAAAACCTTTTGATGGCTCAATGCCAGATGTTTTGTCTTTATCGGCCAGAGAAATAAAGACCTTCCCAGATTTAGGTAAAGCTCCAAAAGATGCTATTTGGGATTTTGCATAGCTCTCACCAAATGTTGGCGCGATACCCATCACCTCTCCAGTAGATCGCATCTCTGGTCCAAGAACAGCATCTACTCCACGTCCATCAGTTCTACGAAAACGGTTCCATGGTAGGACTGCCTCCTTCACAGAAATTCCATGTGCAATACCATCACCGGTTGCCGGCAATAAACCCGAACTCCTTAAATCAGATATTGACTTTCCAACAGAAATCAATGCTGCTGCCTTTGCAAGTGCTACTCCCGTTGCTTTGCTAACGAAGGGCACAGTCCGCGAGGCTCTTGGATTTGCTTCCAATACATACAAGATGTTGTGTTCGATAGCGAACTGAATATTTATCAATCCTCTAACGCCAACACCCTGAGCAATTTTTAGCGTTGCATTTCGAATTTCACTCTTTTGTTGATGTGAAATAGTGAGAGCGGGCAATACACATGCGCTATCCCCGCTGTGAACACCCGCTTCTTCGATGTGTTCCATAATTCCACCAAGAAACAGCTCTTTCCCATCAAAAAGTGCATCCACATCAATTTCGATCGCGTTATCCAAAAAGCGATCAACAAGTACTGGATGATCAGGGGTTATCTGTGTAGCACGAGTGATGAAGCCCGCCAAGGATTGATCGTCGTAGACAATTTCCATTCCGCGACCACCCAAAACAAAAGAAGGTCTGACTAGAACTGGGTATCCAATATTTTGTGCAATCGATTGAGCTTCCAATTGCGTTGAGGCCATGCCAAATTGTGGCGCCGTTAGTGACTGTTCCTTTAGAACCGCTCCGAATGCTCCACGCTCTTCGGCTAAATTTATTGCTTCAGGTGATGTACCTAAAATTGTTACGCCATTTGCTTTCAATCCAGCCGCTAAACCAAGAGGTGTCTGACCACCAAGTTGAGTGATGACACCGAGAACAGGGCCAGCCTGAGTTTCGGCATGTATAACTTCGAGCACATCTTCAAGGGTTAATGGTTCGAAATAGAGACGACTGCTCGTGTCATAGTCTGTAGAGACAGTTTCCGGATTGCAATTAATCATAATCGTGTCATAACCGGCATCTCTTAATGCAAAGGATGCATGAACACATGAATAGTCAAACTCAATTCCCTGTCCAATTCGATTTGGACCACTTCCAAGAATGATTACCGCTGGGTTAGTTCGTAAGCCCACTTCATTTTCTTCCTCATAACTTGAGTAGTAATAAGGAGTAAAAGCCTCAAATTCGGCAGCACATGTATCAACAGTTTTAAACACCGGTCGCACCGATAATCTGTGACGAAGGTTTCTAATCTCCTCTTCGGATGTGTTTCTCAAAGATGCTATCTGAGCATCTGAGAAACCATCACTTTTAGCTTTTCGCAGAATCTTCTCGGTAAACTCCCCTGGTTGTGCGATTATGTTTGCTTGTTCGTTAATCACTTGTATCTGACGTAAATACCATGGGTCTATCTTTGTGGCTTCATGTACTTGTTCGACAGATGCTCCGGCCCATAAAGCTTGTTGAACTTGTTGTAGCCGATATTCGGTTGGCGTTTTCATTGTCACTAACAGATTGCTCAACTCCTGAGCCGATATTGATGGCCATATGAAGATAGCCTCTTTTCGCTCTAAAGATCTCAACGCTTTCATAAGGGCCTCGGAGAAAGAACGACCAATGGCCATAGCTTCACCAACGCTTTTCATCGTAGTAGTTAACCTAGGGTCGGCATCGGCGAATTTTTCAAACGCAAAACGTGGGACTTTTACGACTACGTAATCTAATGTCGGTTCAAATGAGGCTGGCGTAACCTTTGTGATGTCATTTTGAATCTCATCTAAGGTGTAGCCGATAGCTAATTTTGTTGCAATCTTTGCAATTGGGAAGCCAGTAGCCTTTGATGCTAATGCACTAGACCTTGATACCCGTGGATTCATCTCAATAACAATGATTCGGCCATTGGATGGATTGACTGCGTACTGGATATTGCAGCCACCCGTTTCCACTCCTACTTCGCGGATAATCTGAATCGAAAGATCTCTTAGTTTTTGGTATTCAACATCTGTCAGAGTCATTGCTGGTGCAACCGTGATCGAATCCCCCGTATGAACACCCATTGGATCTAGATTTTCTATCGAACATACGATCACCACATTGTCCTTGTGATCGCGCATAACCTCTAACTCGTACTCTTTCCAACCGATTATTGATTCCTCTAATAAAACTTCTGAGGTTGGACTATGGCGAAGGCCTGCACCTGCAATTTGGCGAAGCTCTGGTTCATTAAATGCTATTCCAGAGCCAAGTCCACCCATGGTGAAAGAAGGGCGAACAACAACAGGGTAGTTAAGCACTTGTACTGCAGAGAGAATCTCATCCATCGTATGACAAATTCTGGATTTAGCTGATTCCCCACCAACTTTTTCGACAATCTCACGAAAGAGCTCGCGATTTTCGCCCCGGTGAATTGCTTCTACATCGGCTCCAATTAGCCGTACTCCATACTTAGATAACGTTCCTCTTTCATAGAGTGCAATAGCAGCATTGAGTGCAGTTTGACCACCTAAAGTAGCTAGAACCGCATCAGGTTTTTCCTGAATTATGATCTTCTCGATAATCTCTGGGGTAATTGGTTCGATAAATGTCGCGTCAGCAAACTCAGGATCAGTCATAATCGTTGCAGGGTTTGAATTTATCAAGATAACTCTAATTCCCTCTGAACGAAGGACACGGCAAGCCTGAGTTCCTGAGTAATCAAACTCGCATGCTTGTCCGATAACGATCGGACCTGATCCAATAACCAAAACTGACTTTATTGATTTATCCAACGGCATTATGCGTGAACCTTCTTCGACATAAGATCAATGAATCGATCAAAAAGATATGAAGCATCATGAGGACCCGCAGCTGCTTCAGGATGATATTGCACAGAAAAAGCCGGGCGATCTAAGAGTGCCAGTCCTTCGACAACTCCATCATTTAGACATACATGAGTAACTTCACCACGACCGTATACCGTTGAAAACTCCATATCTACTGGCGCTTGAACAGCAAAGCCATGGTTGTGCGCAGTGATCTCAACTTTTCCTGAAAGTTTATCCATGACAGGTTGATTAATGCCTCGGTGACCAAATGCCAATTTGTATGTTTCAAAGCCCAACGCTCTTCCCAAAATTTGGTGACCAAAACAGATTCCGAAAATCGGAATCTCCTCAAGCAGCAATGAGCGAACTACTTCAACAACATCACCCATCGTCGAAGGGTCACCAGGACCATTTGATAAAAATACTCCATCTGGTTTTAAAGAAAGAATCTCTTCCAAAGTAGAACTAGCTGGCATGACGTGCACTTGCACTCCACGCTCCGATAGACCCTTAGGTGTTGCATTTTTTATTCCGAGATCCAACGCCGCTACTACAAACTTTTTTTGCCCTACGGCCTCAACAATATAGCTCTTCTTCGTTGAGACATCTTCAACCAAATTTGAACCAGCCATTGCAGGAATCTTTCTGACCTCAACCACCATCTCTTCACGAGAAAGGTTTAAATCTGAGAAAATTCCCACGCGCATCGCACCACGGTCTCGAATGTGTCGAGTGATGGCTCGTGTATCAACACCTTGAATACCGATAATTCCTTGTTCGATTAACTCACTTTCAAGGCTTTGGTGAGAACGCCAATTTGAAGTCAGTGTGGACGGATTGCGAACGACAAAGCCTGCAACCCAGATCTTCTCGGATTCGTTATCTTCTTTGTTGACCCCAGTGTTGCCTATGTGTGGGGCGGTCATAACAACAATTTGCTTATGATACGAAGGGTCTGTCAGAGTCTCTTGATAGCCAGTCATTCCTGTTTGAAATACTGCTTCACCAAAAGTTTTACCGGTAGAGGCCCAACTCTGGCCTTCAAAAATTCTTCCATCGTCAAAGACTAGATAAGCGCTACTCACCGCTATTCTCCAATCTTTTGAACTACTGAATCAATTACCGTCGCTTGGCCCTTGAAGAAAGTATGAGTGACTACTCCCGGAAGGGTGTGCCCATGGTAGGGAGTATTCGTCGCCTTTGACATCGTTAAATCACGATCTACTTGCCAATTTCTTGAGGGATCGATCACTACAAGGTTGGCCGGGGATCCAACGGTGATTTCTTGGCCTTGATTTTGGTATCCGCCTATCCGCGCTGGAGCGTGAGACATTCGTTCTGCAACTTGTTGCCAATCCATAAGTCCAGAATCAACCATAGTTTTTTGAACGATTGAAAGGGCCGTTTCCAAACCAAGCATGCCGAAAGCGGCCTCTTGCCATTCGCATTCTTTTGATTCTGTTGGATGCGGAGCATGATCAGTTGCAACTATGTCGATAACTCCCTCAGCCAACGCTTCGCGAAGTGCATGTACGTCAGTTGTTGTTCTAAGAGGCGGGTTAACTTTGAAGACGGGATCATATGTGCCTGCTAAATCTTCGGTGAGTAAAAGATGATGAGGAGTCACCTCAGCGGTTACATCAATACCCCGCGCTTTGGCCCAACGAATTATCTCGACACCGCCGGCTGTTGTTACATGGCAGATATGTAGACGAGATTTTACGTGATCTGCAAGCAACACATCACGGGCGATAATCGCTTCTTCGGCAACCGACGGCCAACCTTTGAGTCCTAAACGCGCCGAAATATCGCCTTCGTTCATTTGTGATCCAATAGTTAACCGAGGATCCTGCGCATGTTGTGCTATCACTCCACCAAATTTTTTTACATATTCAAGAGCTCTCCTCATTAGCAATGGATCAAATACACAGTTTCCATCATCGCTAAATATTCGAACTTGAGCCACAGAATCAGCCATAGCACCGATCTCCGATAAAGATTGCCCCAACAACCCTTCCGTAACTGCGCCAATAGGAAAAACATCCAGATATCCAGCCTCTTGACCCAACCTAAAGACCTGCTCAACAACACCTGCAGAGTCGGCAACTGGTGAGGTGTTAGCCATGGCAGACAAAGCTGTAAATCCTCCTTTTGCCCCGGCTCTACTTCCAGTTAAAACTGTTTCGGCATCTTCCCGGCCCGGTTGTCTCAAGTGAGTATGTAGATCAACAAGTCCAGGTAACACCCTGCTTGCTTTTGCATCAATAACAATCTGCTCCGATGAAGAGGTCGCAGATAAATTCTGCGACACCGCTGTGATTACACCGTCCTGGATTGCAATATCTTTTTGATCACCATTTGGGAGTATTGCTCCTTTGATCAGGTACTTAACAGGATTCATTTACTGCTCCCAACTTCTAGTGGTGAGCCCGCGAGTAATACATAGAGAATTGCCATCCGAACACTGACTCCATTTGTCACTTGCTCTGTAATCACTGATCGCGCACTGTCTGCAACCTCTGCAGAAATTTCTAACCCTCGATTCATTGGACCAGGATGCATCACTATTGCACTTTGTTTGAGCGAACGCATCCGCTCAGCATTTAGTCCGTAATACCGAGAGTACTCACGGGCATTTGGGAAAAACAGCTCTGTCATTCTCTCTTGTTGAACTCTTAGCATCATTACAGCATCTACTAAAGGTAAAACAGAATCCAAATCGTATGAGAAAGCGCAAGGCCATTTTTCTACACCTATTGGAAGTAAAGTAGGTGGAGCTACCAAAGTTACCTTTGCTCCCAATAAAGAAAGGAGAAGTACGTTTGATCTTGCAACACGGGAGTGAAGGATGTCTCCAACAATAGCTACATGAATCCCTTGTAAATCACTGGAACCTTTTCCAAGATGTTTTCTAATAGTAAAGGCATCTAGTAAGGCTTGACTTGGGTGTTCATGTGTTCCATCTCCGGCATTTATTACAGACCCTGACATCCATTGATTATCTGCCAATCTTTGTGCGGCGCCAGATGCGCTATGGCGAATAACAACTGCGTCCGCGCCCATCGCTTGCAATGTCATCGCGGTGTCCTTTAAGGACTCCCCCTTGCTGATGCTTGATCCTTTAGCCGAGAAATTAATAACATCGGCCGAAAGTCTTTTTGCTGCAGCTTCAAAAGAGATTCTTGTTCGTGTGGAATCTTCTGCAAAGAGATTTACAATCGTTCTTCCCCGCAATGTTGGGAGTTTCTTTATTTGCCCATCACTGGTTCGAGCGAGTTCGGTCGCTGTGTCTAATATTGTGGTTGCCTCGATAGCGCTTAAGTCACCGATTGATAAAAGGTGTTTCATGGCTGGACCCGTGTTTCAATGACAACTTCATCGCGCCCGTCTATTTCTGACAAGGACACACGAATGGACTGCTCTAGAGATGAGGGTAGGTTTTTACCAACAAAGTCAGCCTTTATTGGAAGTTCGCGGTGACCTCTATCAACCAAAACTGCCAACTGAACTGTTTTCGGGCGACCGACTTCGCCTAAGGCGTCAAGTGCCGAACGAATCGTACGACCGGAAAAAAGAACATCATCAACAAGAACTACGTCTTTATCTTCTATTCCCGACTGCGGAATGAGAGTAGGCATGATTGCTCGAGGTGGACGTAATCGAAGGTCGTCTCTATGCAAAGTGATATCAAGGGTTCCGCAAGGAATACTGCTTCCCTCAATTTTTGACATGATCTCCGCAATTCGCACCGCCAGATGTGCGCCACGTGTTGGGATTCCAAGAAGAACGATATTTCGAGAACCATGATTGCGCTCTAGAATTTCATGTGAAATTCGAGTTAATGCGCGAGAAATGTCCTCTGAGGACAGGGCAATACTCATGTAAATCTCCTTTCCCACCTCTCTGGATGGGTTGTTAAAGGATGCGTCGCGAACTATAGCATCTCAGGGCTTTAATGTGGATAAGGCAAAACTCGTGGGCCTGATTACTACTAGCGTGGGGCTTATGAACCAACTGATCCAACAGGAAGATATACAAAGAATTTGCCAAAGGCTACGCATGATCCGGGAGCGTAAAGCTTTTACCTTGCTAGATGTCGAACACCGATCAGGAGGGGAAATATCGGCGGTGGCCTTAGGCAGTTACGAGCGTGGACATCGAAATGTAAGTCTTTCTAAGCTTTTACAAATCGCAAAAATCTATGAACTTCCTCTGTCGGAGATTCTTACCGATAGATCAGAACGATTAGAGACCGGGCGATTTACTTTTGACTTGAGGAAAATCTTGCGTAGTCAACTCCCGGAGTCGGCCACAGTGGTGCGGATTCTACGAGAAATTGCAGTGCAGCGAGGTGACTGGAACGGTGAGGTTATGTCTATCAGGGCAATTGATATTGCAAATTTACAAATTTTCTCCGGACTATCTACTGAAGAGATTTCCGCCCTTGCATCTGAGTGCACAGTTACTAGATCGAAATAGAATCCTTAAGTGATGCGATCCGTCCAAGTACCCCGTGAATATACTTGGAAGACTCATCGCTAGATAGTTCCTTGGCAAGATTTAAAGCCTCATCGATTGCTACGCTCACTGGAACATCAGTAATCCAAAGAATTTCAAAAATACCAAGCCTTAAAATGTTTCTATCTACCGCAGGCAGACGATCCATATCCCAACCTTGAGCGTAAGTCATTATCAGCTCATCAATTTTTCGCCGATTCTCAGAGACTCCACCTATTAAATCCCGTGTGTACTCCCGGATTGGTCGAGCATCAGGCCCATCATCTGGAATATCTCTTGATTTTAAGATTTCAAGAGCATCGCTTCCACGAATATCGGATTCATACAGTAAATCCAACGCCTGTTTACGAGCTTTACTACGGGCTGACACTAGTTTGCGCGACCCTGGTAAGACCCATCGCGAGTATCAACCAAAATAATTTCATCTTGCTTGATGAACAAAGGCACGGCTACTTCAATTCCGGTTTCAACTGTGGCCGGCTTAGTGCCTCCTGAGGATCGATCTCCTTGAATTCCTGGCTCCGTATAAGTGATCTTAAGCGGAACAGATGCATCCAGTTCAATGTACAAAGGATTTCCTTCATTTACGGCCACGATAGCCTCAGTGTTTTCTAGCATGTAGTTTGCCGCATCGCCTACTGTTGCCTTTGAAATTGTCATCTGGTCGTAAGTTTTAGTGTCCATAAAAACAAAATCATCGCCCTCTTTATACAAATACTGCATCTCACGTTTTTCTAGGATTGCAACATCAACCTTTACGCCTGCGTTATAGGTACGGTCAATAACCTTGCCTGTGAGAACTGATTTCAGTTTAGTTCTAACGAAAGCTGGGCCTTTACCTGGCTTGACGTGTTGAAATTCGACAACTGTCCAAAGTTGACCTTCTATGTCTAAGCACATTCCATTTTTCAAATCATTCGTTGTTGACACCGTGACTCCACCCGCTCGCTATCTGAAATTATTTGTTTAATCGACCGGATAAGGATACCCGTAGATAGACAGTGCTCAGAACTATCTTGAGACCAAGTTGGTCAGGGCTATGATCGCCAAAACATAGGAATTAGGCCCAAAGCCACCGATTGTTCCGTTAGCTACTCCAGATATTACAGAAGTGTGACGAAACTCTTCGCGAGATAAAGGATTTGATAAATGCACTTCAATCAATGGAGCTTTTACTAATTCAGCTGCATCTCTGATTGCATATGAGTAATGTGTAAATGCCGCAGGGTTAATAATCACGGGAGTATTGGAATCGGCCGCTTCGTGCAACCACCCTATAATTGTTGCCTCATCATCACTTTGGCGCACGTCAGCTTCGAAACCATGCTTTGTGGCAGCTATTTCGATCATGGATTTTAGTTCAGAATAATTGAGGTCTCCGTACATGGACGAATCGCGTATATCTAAACGAGATAAGTTCGGTCCATTTACGACAAGAATCTTCATGAGCAAATTCTCTCATAAGCAGCATCGAGTTCATCGGAGGTTAAATCCTCAAGACGCGCTGTTGAACCAATCCCATTCAAAGCAACAAAACGGATTGTGCTGCCCCTAGATTTCTTATCCAAAGCAAGAATTGGGCGCAACGCCGCCCAAGCATCACGGTCATAGGTCGTTGGTAACCCTAATTTTGCTAATACGCTTCTGTGAAGCTCAACAATCTCTGCGCTAATCATTGATCGAGCGGCCGCCAATTCTGCAGCATATACAAGTCCAATGGCCACTGCTTCTCCGTGACGAAGGTTAAACTTTGAATGTATCTCCACTGCGTGACCAAGTGTGTGACCATAATTGAGAATCTCTCGAGCAAAACTTTCTTTAAAATCAACCGATACCACCTCTGCTTTTACCTTTGCAGCTCGATAGATTAGCTCAACTACAGTTTGTTGATCAGAACGCAAACTCGCAACATCTCTTGATGCCGTAATTTCTAAAATCTTCGGGTCCTTTATAAACCCACACTTAATTACTTCAGCCATACCAGCTGAAAAATCTCTATCAGTCAGAGTCTCTAGCCAGGTTGGATCTATCACTACAGCTATGGGTGAATGGAAAGATCCGATTAAATTCTTACCGTAGTCAGAGTTAATCCCCGTTTTGCCACCTATTGATGCATCAACCATCCCCGCCAATGATGTTGGAACCGCGACCCAATCAATGCCTCGCAACCATGTTGCCGATGCGAATCCTGCAAGATCGGTAAGAGCGCCCCCACCGATAGCCACAACCAGATCACTACGAGTAAAGCCTGCAGCTCCAAGCCAATCCCATAGCGTCGTCACGGTAGAAAACGTCTTACCAGCCTCACCATCTGGCACAGTGAAATGATGTACCTCTGAATCCAGTTGTAATATTTCAGCAAGATCTGGCGAGAATGAAGAAGAGGTAATTATTGCAGTTCTTTTTCTACCCTCCATCAATGAGGAAAGTTCCTTCTTCCAATCAGTATCAATTTTGATTTCATACTCACGTTCAGCTCGGACAATAATGTTTTTCATTTTGTTGCCACCTCATAAGCCGGAAAGATTTCTTGAGCAATCTGATCCACGTTCATGTCATCAACTTTAATGCTCAGTGAAGCCAGCTTCTGGTAAATCGGACGACGAGCCTCATTAAGAGATTGCCATTGCGCTCTAGGATTTCCTAGTAACAAAGGACGATCTCGATTGAAGCCCACTCGAGGTGCGGCAGCTGCTAATGAAATATCTAGGAAAACAACGAATACATCTGAACTTTGAATCAATTCCTGAGCTTCTACTTTTATAGGGGCTCCGCCCCCCAAGCTAATGATGCAGTTGCGCATCTGTAGGACCTCTTCAAGAACGATCATTTCAAGCTTGCGAAAAGCCTCTTCGCCCTCATCAACAAATATCTCTGAAATTTTTTTTTGCGTCTTTTTCTCAATGAGTTCGTCAGTATCTAGAAATTTTCTATCAAGACGCTTTGAAAGAAATCTACCAACAGTACTTTTACCACTTCCTGGAGGACCGATTAAAACTATTGAGTTCATGTCGATTACTTATAATTTAATGAGGCCATATATGACTCAAAATTGCGACGGGTTTCACTGACTGAGTCGCCACCGAATTTTTCTAGCACCGCCTCTGCAAGAACCAGTGCAACCATAGCTTCAGCCACAACACCTGCTGCTGGAACTGCACACACATCGGAGCGTTGATTAATTGCCTTTGCAGCTTCTCCTGTAGCAACATCAACAGTATCGAGTGCTTTCGGAACAGTTGAAATAGGTTTCATAGCTGCCCTTACTCGGAGAATTTCTCCATTAGACATTCCACCCTCAGTTCCACCTGCTCGATCTGTGCGGCGCACAATTGAACCCTTACTGTTTTTTTCTATCTCATCATGAGCTACCGAACCACGGCGAGTGGCAGTTTGGAATCCATCACCTATTTCAACGCCCTTAATCGCTTGAATCCCCATAACTGCGCCAGCCAAACGTGCGTCCAATCGACGATCCCAATGTACGTGAGAGCCCAAACCAGGTGGCATATTAAATGCAAGTACTTCCACTACACCACCCAATGTATCTCCATCACGGTGTGCAGCTTCGATCTCTTCTACCATCTTGGAACTTGCAGTTGAATCCGCACACCGCACCGGATCAGAATCAATACGATCCATATCTGTTGTTGACGGGAGTTGTGCTTGATCATTTACTCGTACAGTTCCTATCGATAACACATGACTCAAAATCGTAACCCCAACAGATTGTTCTAGGAATTTGCGAGCAACTGCGCCCAATGCAACTCTGGAGGCGGTTTCTCTAGCACTGGCACGTTCCAAGATAGGACGAGCGTCATCAAGATTGTATTTTTGCATGCCAACTAAATCAGCATGGCCCGGACGAGGGCGAGTTAAAGGTGCGTTACGAGCAAGATTCTCGATCTCTTCTTTTGGTACGGGATCTGCTGACATGACTTTTTCCCATTTAGGCCATTCAGAATTATCGATTTGAATCGCAATAGGACCACCCTGTGTTAGTCCCAACCTTATTCCACCTAAAATCGTGACTTTATCCGCCTCAAAGTTTTGACGTGCACCTCTACCTACGCCCAAACGGCGGCGGCGAAGATGAAAATCAATATCGGAAGTATTAACAACTACAGATGCAGGAATACCTTCAACTATCGCGCTCAACGCTTGACCGTGAGATTCTCCTGCAGTTAACCAACGCATGAACCTATTGTTGCAGATCCCGGGGTTATCTCGCTGACAAATAGAGTGCAAAAGCTAGAAAAATACTTGGAGCAAGGGCAATTCGTTCTGGTAATTGCCAATTAACTAGCCCATGAATCAAAAGGTGAGCAAGAGCGCAAGCCAGCAGGATTGGAAAATATCTCATTACAGAGAAATCCATCTGCGAATTTACAATTAACAATGTGAGTGCGATCAATTTAACATCCCCCATGCCAACCCTTAATGCGACAAGCAGGCAGACAGCTATAAAACCAGCGAGAAGGTTTGCCATGTTTCCAAAACCATCGATGAAGAGATAAACAGCTGTAAGGGCCGCTAAGAACTTAAGGTATACATTCGGAATGGTTTTTGTGTTCATGTCTCTAATACTGATTGGAAAAGCTATCATCCAAAATCCGAACCAGAATAGTAACACCTTCGAAAAGTACTCCTAGGTGATTGATTGGTTATTTACCTGTGGATTGATCCAATAACTCGAGAGCTTTTTTTCGCATGTGGGAACTCAATGTTTTTCTATCAACGGATATGCCAGTAAAAATCTCCACTTGAGAGATAGCTTGGTGAACCAGAAGATCTATTCCATCGATCCTTCCACCACCTTGACTTCCCCACCGATCGAACAAGAGCGTTGGCCAAGGATTATATAAAGCCTCAAAATAGAGACCTCTTGGTTTATCAACAAAATCACAGAAGACATCGGCAATTCCAGCCGGCGTTGTATTAACGACAAGACTCGTGTCATTGATTATTGGGAAAGAATCCCAAACATGAAATTCGAGGTCAATGAAAGGTGCCGCAGCTCGCATCTGTTTTTCCCGGTCTGGATTTCTATGAATAACATGTATCTTTCCCTTTTGTATTCGAACATCAGTAGCAAGCGCTGCAACACATGCCCTAGCAGTTGCGCCAGAACCAATGATTAACGCAGTTCCGTCGGAAATGAAGTTGTTAACCTTCAAAGCTTGTATAAAGCCTTCCACGTCAGTACTTGTAAGGTTCCACATCCCATCTTTCTTGCTGAGTGTATTTCCACTTTGTATTTGCAAAGAAATTTGAGAAACACTATCTGCAATAAAAAGGGCTTCTTCCTTTAACGGCATCGTCAGTGATAGAGCATCTAACTCTGGGTGTTCAACTAGGAAATCAGGCAGTCCTCCACTCTTTACATCAAAGCGTGAATACTCGGCTTGGACTCCTAAAATTTCATAAGCAATTTTATGAAGTTGAGGACTTAGGGAATGGGAAATTGGAGAACCCAAAACTGCGGCTTTTATCATTTGAAAAGCCCCGCTTTTCTATTTTTTGTATACAAAGCTTTCCATTCATTGAATTGATCAAAAGAGGCAGTAAATCTCGTGTCCTCCGGGGCAACAGTTATAAAGTACAACCAGTCTCCGTCGGCAGGATTTAAAGCAGCTGACATCGCAGCGCTACCGGGATTTCCTATAGGACCTGGAGGTAATCCTCGATTTCGATATGTGTTGTAAGGGGATTTAAGCAGAGTTGATTGAGTGCTCAAGAAAATATTCCCTCTGGACTTTTTTACATAGTGAACAGTTGCATCCATTTGTAACGGTATACCTTTTTCAAGTCGATTAAATATTACTCGAGAAACCTTAGTAAAAGCCTTCGTTTCACCTTCGGCTTGAATAATTGAAGCGATCGTTAACATCTCAAGGGGTGTAAACCCATTCTTGTATGCCAATATTTTCTGGGCCCAAGCATCGGATTCAAAACGATTAATCATCTGTTGAATTACTTCAAGAGCCGATGTTTCTTTTTCAAAAGTATATTGCGCGGGAAAAAGAAGCCCCTCGACATCGCCAAACCCCTTAGGTAATACGACCGAACGATATGCGCTCCCTACTTCTGCTTGACTGAAGCCATAAGCGACTAAAGATTGTGCGACTTCACTCTTCCACTCTCCCTCAAAAACTTTCAATAAATTTGGAATTCTCTTTGGATCTAATAACTGGTCCAATGCCTGCTCAGCTGAGATTTCGAGATTTATTCGATGAGAACCAGGTGCAACTTTTTGAGATCGTTCATCCCCTACTGCAGTTTGAAAATATGAAGCGGCCGATTTCACAACCCCATTATCAAAGAGTATTTTGGCAATTTGTGACCCAGTTGCACCATTCGGGATTTCAATAACCACCTCAGGTGAGCTCTCCATTATTTGAGCAAATGGATAGTCTGGCGCCGAAGAGTTTTGAGAGCGCACGGTAAAGATTCCCAAAGTTAAGGCAAAAATCAAAACTATCGATAAGAAAACTCTTCTTAATCCTTGAACGTTTTGAAGGTTTTTCACGATTTTCCTTTTTCAATCGTTATGGCGAACTCGAGAATTGCAACAGCGGCAGCCATATCAATAATCGATTTTGATTTTTTGGAATCTAGCCCTGCCTCTCGAAGTGACCTTGACGCAGAAACTGTGCTCATTCTTTCGTCTATGAGAATAATTGGTGTATCTGTGATCTTCCTTAAATCTTCAACAAAGTTCAAAACTTTAGAAGTTGCAGTTGAATCCACACCGCTCAGGTTTGTTGGTTTGCCAACATAAATCTGAATTGGTGAAATTTCTTCAAAGATGACAGCAATTTCCTTAAGCAGATTTCTTGAAGCGGCGGCTAAGGTTGTTAGAGGTGAAACAAGTATGGAATCTTGATCACTTGCAGCTACACCTATTCGCGCGTCCCCATAGTCAAAAGCTATTCGACGACCGCGTTGCATGAAATTACACAGCTAACGAAGCTGAGATCGCTGAAAGTGCGTCAGCTGATTTTGAGGGTTCCACGCCACCGCCCTGTGCGAAATCATCCTTACCTCCGCCGCCCCCGCCAAGAACTAATGAGCCAATTTTTACTAGTGCGCCAGCTTTTATTCCGAAGGCTCTGGCCTCATCACTGACAGCCACAACAAGTACTGGTTTCCCGTCATTGTTACTAATGAGGGCCACTACCGAGTTTTTTAACCGGTTTCTTAAATCAATCGAGATCTTACGCAGATCTTCGGAGTTAACACCATCGGACATAACTGCAGAAACAAAGGAGAATCCATTAACCATCTGTGCATTCTTTGCTAACTCGCCAACTTGCGCCAATGCTGCAGTCGACCTTAGTACTGATAAATCCTTTTCGACTTCCTTCATCTTGCTCAGTAAATCAGAGATTCTTTCAGGAAGTTCTTCTGTTCGCGCACCCTTGATGATTTCAGTAAGGGAGTTTAATATAACGTGTTCTCGAGCAAGAAACTTGTAGGCATCCATTCCGACTAGAGCTTCCACTCGACGCACGCCTGCACCGATCGAAGACTCTCCTAGCAGTTTCACGATTCCTAATTGACCTGATCTATCTACGTGAGTACCACCGCATAATTCACGCGCCCAATCACCAACACTTACAACACGAACTACATCTCCATACTTCTCACCAAATAATGCCATCGCTCCCAACTGCTTTGCTTGGGCCTGGCTCATTGATTCAGCAGTCACCTCAAGATTTTCTAAAAGCAATGTGTTTACTCGTGATTCAACTTCATCCAATACTGATCCTGATACTGAACCAGTTGCGGGAAAATCAAAACGAAAGCGTCCCGGAGAGTTCTCTGAACCAGCCTGAACTGCTGTTTCACCCAACGTTTCGCGGAATGCTTTATGAACCATATGGGTTGCAGTATGAGCACGTGAAATGCCACTTCGTCTCTCTTTATCAATCTCTGCAAGCACATTCGCACCTACTTCAACGCTTCCGCGAATGATCCGACCGCGGTGCACCGATAAACCAGGAACTGGATTTTGAACATCATCAATTTCAATAACAGATCCGTTTTCTAATGTGATCAATCCCCCATCGGCTAATTGACCACCTCCTTCAGCATAAAACGGAGTTCTGTTTAATGTAATCTCAATCTCATCATCTACGTTTGCAGATTTAACTCCAACTCCGTCAACGAGAACACCCGTAATTTTTGCTTCACTGCTGTCTTGGGTGTAACCAACAAACTCGCTTTTTCCATTTTTATCGGCAATCGATCGATAAACGGATACATCTGCGTGTCCTGATTTTTTCAATTTTGCATCGGCTTTAGCTCGTTCACGCTGTTCCTTCATGAGACGGCGGAAACCATCTTCATCAACTGAAAGGCCCTCTTCTCTGGCCATCTCAAGTGTTAAATCAAAAGGAAATCCATATGTGTCGTGAAGCTTAAATACTTCATCTCCGGCAAGAACTTTACCTTTACTCTTTTTCGTTGCCGATGACGCCATATCAAAAATTGCAGTACCACTCTTAAGAGTTTGAAGGAAACTCTCTTCTTCTGAAACACTTACCTCTAAAATACGTTTTTTATCACTAACCAATTCTGGATACTGAGAGCCCATCGCTGCTATCGCTGCAACGGTAAGTTCGGACATTATCGGTTCGCTAGATCCCAATAAACGCATATTTCTAATAGTCCGGCGCATCATTCGCCGAAGAACGTAGCCGCGTCCTTCATTTCCGGGTGTGACACCATCTCCAATAAGCATGGCCGAAGTTCGAGCATGGTCTGCGATAACACGAAGAGAAATATCAGTCTTTTCAGAATGTGAGTACTTAACCCCAGTTAACTCGGTGGCCCGATTGAGAATTTGCACCGTGGTATCGATCTCATAAATATTTTCGACTCCCTGCAAAATTGCAGCAGTACGTTCTAGTCCCAGACCTGTGTCAATACTTTTTGCGGGAAGTTCACCAAGAATTGGATAACTATCTTTACCGCCACCGGCTCCTCGTTCATTTTGCATGAACACAAGATTCCAAACTTCAAGGTATCGATTTTCGTCTGCTATCGGTCCACCCTCGACACCATAGGCCGGTCCACGATCATAATAAATCTCTGAACAAGGTCCACATGGGCCTGGCACGCCCATAGACCAAAAGTTATCTGCCATGTCACGTCGTTGAATTCGTTCTTTTGGAACTCCAATTTGTTTATGCCAAATATCTGCAGCTTCGTCATCATCTAAATAGACAGTTACCCAAAGCTTTTCTTCTGGAAGCCCATATCCTCCATCGCTAATTGGGCGAGTTAAGAGTTCCCAAGCTAATGCGATCGCTCCCTCTTTAAAGTAGTCACCGAAAGAGAAATTTCCGCACATCTGGAAAAAAGAACCATGTCTGGTTGTTTTTCCAACTTCATCGATATCAAGTGTTCGAACGCATTTTTGAACAGATGTTGCACGCTTATAAGGAGGAGTAACCTCACCCAAAAAATATGGCTTAAACGGGACCATTCCCGCATTCACCAGTAGAAGATTTGGATCATCTGCAATCAGTGATGCAGAAGGGACAATTGTGTGAGTTAAACCCTGTCGGTTATCTGATTCAAAAAAGCGCAGCCAGCGCGAACGGATCTCGGCGGATTCCACTGTCTAGAATCACTCAGCCTTCTTCTTTTTCGAACGACCTTTTTTCATCTGTGCTGCAGAAATTAGCGCTCCTGCAACTTTAACTACTGAGCTATTTTTTGTAATGAAATCACCTGTCGCTTCAGTCAACTTATTGGTAACTTCTTCAGCGTTCTTGGTAATTCGATTAAGGCTATGTAGAGGTCCGTTTACTAACGTCACCGTTGTATGTACTTCATCGATGAGAGGAGCAGTCTCTGCGGTAAGAGCCTTTAGTGACGCTTTCGCCTCATCTACCAAACGACCCACTCGCACAACTACATATGCAATAGCAATAGCAATCACAGCTAAAGAAGATGCTGCGATTATCGTTGCGATACCACCTGGACCCATGTGATAAGCCTATCTGAGAATTACTTGTCCTCGTTGGATTTAACTTCTGGAACCCAATCGATTCCGCTTTCCTTGCGTTGGGCGGGCGTAATCGGAGTTGGTGCACCAGTTAATGGATCACCGCCACTGGCTGTTTTTGGAAATGCAATAACTTCACGAATTGAATCCGAACCAGTCAATAGGGCGCAAACGCGGTCTAGACCAAGGGCGATTCCACCATGAGGTGGTGGCCCGTAATTGAAAGCTTCAAGTAAGAAACCAAATTTACTTGTCGCTTCTTCATCACTTAAACCAATCACTGAGAAAACATCTTTTTGTATCTGTCTATCGTGAATTCGGATGGAACCTCCACCCAGCTCAGTTCCATTTAAAACAATGTCATATGCATAAGCCAAAGCTTCACCTGGATTGGATTTAAATGAATCTGTAAATTCAGGTTTAGGTCCAGTAAATGGATGATGAACCGCAGTCCACCCACCTCCGTCTGTCGGTTCAAACATAGGAGCGTCCACAACCCAAACAAACTCCCACTTTCCAGTTGGAATGAGATTGCAACGCTTGCCGATTTCTAGTCGAACTGCGCCAAGAAGGTTCAATGATGATGTCCGCTCTCCCGCGGCAAAAAATATTGCATCTCCCGCCTTTGCACCGGCTGCAGCAACGATATCTGTGCTCTCCTTTTCGGATAGGTTCTTTGACACAGGGCCACCCAAAGTTGAGTCATCGTTTACCAGAATATATGCCAATCCCTTTGCGCCTCTGGCTTTTGCCCAATCTTGCCAAGCATCTAATTCGCGACGCGGCGATGCAGCACCACCTGGCATAACAACTGCGCCAACATATGGAGCTTGGAATACACGGAATGCAGTGTCAGAGAAGAATGTAGTCAGATCAACAAGTTTGTTTCCAAAACGTAAATCTGGTTTATCTGATCCGTAATCTTTCATCGCATCTGCGTAAGTCATACGCGGGATCGGAAGAGAAATTTCGTGATTGACGGTTTCTTTCCAAACGCGCGCCACTATTTTTTCAGCCACAGCGAGAATGTCCTCTTGATCAATAAATGACATTTCAATATCTAGCTGGGTAAATTCTGGTTGTCTGTCGGCTCTGAAATCCTCGTCTCGGAAACATCTGGCAATTTGGTAATACTTTTCCATCCCTGCAACCATTAATAACTGTTTAAAGAGTTGAGGTGACTGTGGAAGTGCGTACCAACTTCCAGGTTGCAGACGAACGGGAACTAAGAAATCCCTCGCACCTTCTGGAGTTGAGCGAGTTAGATATGGCGTTTCAATCTCTAGGAAAGTCTCTTCTTCCATCACTCGGCGAATCGTTGAAGTTACCTTTGATCGCAAGCGAAGGTTATGAGCCGGTTTTTCACGTCGCAGATCCAGGTATCTATAACGCAAGCGTGACTCTTCGTTGATTTCGGATTCATCACCACTATCGATAGGAAAAGGCAATGGCGCAGATTCTGAGAGAACTACTACGTGATCTCCCATTACTTCAATTTCACCAGTTGGAAGATTTTTATTCTCATTTCCATCTGGACGAGAAACTACTTCTCCAGTAATCAACAAGCACCACTCGGCTCTAAGAGACCCAGCCATCTTTTCATCTCGTATTACTACTTGAACCGAGCCTGAAGAGTCGCGAAGATCAATAAAGGCCACACCACCGTGATCGCGACGTCTTGAAACCCAACCAGCCAAAGTTACTGTTTTGCCCACAAAGGATTTATTGAGTGAGCCAGCATCGTGTGTACGTAGCATTTACTTGTAATCCTTTAGTTCTGGGCAATCACGGTTATAGGTGTTGATGTAATGAGGCAATCTTAACTGAAGAACTCTTACCTGTTTTCATGTGCTTCAAATCAACCGTCAAACTGCTTAATTCAGACTCACCCAACACAATCGTATGAGTGGCACCAGTTTTATCGGCTGCCTTCATTGAGCCTTTAAGACCTCTATCTCCAAATGCAATCTCTACAACTTTTCCTTGTCCGCGAAGATCATGTGCAATCGTTAAAGCCATCTGCTTAGCTTCTTCTCCCAAAGGGATTATGAATAGATCGGAGACAAAAGCCTCTTGACTGATAACGCCCTCGGCCTCGGCTGCTAGTAAGACTCTGTCAACACCCAAACCAAACCCAATACCAGATAAAGCTTGTCCGCCAAGATCTTGCATCAAACCGTCGTAGCGACCGCCACCACCGATTCCAGATTGTGCACCTAAAAGTTCATGAACAAATTCAAAAGTTGTACCCGTGTAATAATCCAAACCACGAACCATTCTTGGATTCAAGACATAGGAAACATTCAAACGATCTAAGTAACCCAAAACTTTCTTGAAGTGCTCCGAAGATTCAGAACTTAAATAATCCATAAGCAGCGGGGCCTTTTGCATAGCCTTTTTCATCTCTTCGCGTTTGTCATCAAATAATCTCAAAGGATTAATTCTTGCTCGCTCTGCGGTTGCTTCATCTAGATTTAAACCCGATATGAAATTAAGTAGATCTACTCGATGAGCCGACCTTGACGACGCATCACCCAAAGAAGTCATTTCCAACCGGTACTTACTCAAACCCAAGCTCTTGAAACCAGCATCAGCTATTGCTATAACTTCTGCATCAATTGCTGGATCATCCAGACCGATTGCTTCAATTCCAACTTGATAGAACTGTCGATATCTTCCAGCTTGTGGGCGCTCTGCACGAAAAAACTGACCGGAATACCAAAGCTTCACCGGCAGTTGTCCACGATCCAAGCCATGTTCGATAACCGCGCGCATTACTCCAGCAGTTCCTTCAGGTCTTAATGTGATCGACCTTCCACCTCTATCTTCAAATGTATACATTTCTTTAGAAACCACATCAGTAGATTCCCCTACTCCTCTTCTAAAGAGATCTGTATCCTCAAAAACAGGAAGTTCGATCAATTGATATCCCGATTTCTTTGCAGGAGCAATCAAACTATCTCTAACATGTTCAAATAACCTAGACCGGTCAGGGAAATACTCACTAACGCCTTTAGGAGCTTGGATTTTCTGATTGGCCATTAGTGACGCCCGATTAAACTGGTCAGATATGGATTAGTTTTTTTCTCATGAGACAAAATCGTTTCTGGCCCATGACCGGGTAACACCCTTAAATGATCACCCAACGGCAACACTTTCTTGCGCAGCGTCTCTTCCATTTCTGCAGCAGAGCCTGTCGGTAAATCAGTCCGGCCAATTGCTCCGGCAAAAAGTACATCTCCGGTCACAAGAACTTCATCATCTACTTCAAACATCAACGAACCACCCGTATGTCCTGGTGAGTGAATAGCTTTAAAAGATAGACCGACAAGGTTTAAGACTTCACCATTTCGAATTTCTCGAACTTCATGGGGCTCGCTAAAACTCATCTCTTGTAAAGTTTGTGCGAATTCAGGGCTGACTTGATCTTGAGGTCTAGTTAAATATGGACGGTCTTGACTATGAATATATGTAGGAATCGAATAACCGTCTGCGATTGGCTGTATAGAAAACGTATGGTCTAGGTGGCCATGTGTGGCAATAATCGCAACCGGCTTTAATTTGTGTCGGCTCAATATCTCTTCCAACTGCAAAGAGACATCCGGCATCCCTGGATCAATGACGACGCACTCTGATCCCGGATCCGAGGCCAGTACCCAACAGTTCGTGGCGTACATTTTTGCCGCAAAGGAGTCAACTAACATTAAAAACTGCCCTCCATCACGCTCAGAATTGGCGAGATTGACGCTCGCATAGGTAGACAGGGTACCTTTTACCACTGCATACGCACTCAATCCACGCTCGGATGTCTTAGGACTTCTTAGCATCGCCTAATACATAGCGACGTTCTCATTGAACAACGCGCTGAAAGGATCGCTCTCATGACAGATACGAATTTTCCAGAACAGGTCAACCCGGCGATTATGCCTCAAGCTGTTAGTGCAGCAAGTGCGTTGATTGGAGATCCTTCAGCCTTTGGTCGAGTTGGTGAAGATGGGACGGTTTATGTTCGAACTTCAAGCGGTGAAAAAGCCGTCGGCTCATATCCGGGCAAAACCCCTGAAGAGGCTCTCAACTATTTTGTTCGCAAATTTGAACATCTGGCATCAGAGGTTGCTCTCCTCGCCGCGCGCATAAAAAGTGGTGCCATGGTTCCCTCGGATGCTTATGCCGCAGTGAAAAAATTGCGTGAACAAGTTAAAGAGCTAAATGGTGTGGGAGATCTGGAATCTTTGGCAGCATCCGTGGAGCAGATTGAACCTCTTATAGAAGGCCACCGCGAAGCATATGAAGCAAAGAAGGCTGCAGAATCTGCTGCTAAAGAGGCGCGACGTGCGCAGATAATTGTAGAAAAGGAAAAGATTGTCGCTGAAGCCGAGTCACTAGCTTTATCTGAAAGTTGGAAAACAACTGGAGATCGTCTAAAAGTTTTGATGGATGAATGGAAAGCTGCTCCTCGCCTAGACAAGGTAACAGACACAACGTTATGGAAGCGCTTTTCATCATCTCGAAACAAATTTGATAAACGTCGAAGAACTCATTTTGCGGCGTTAGAAGCAACTCAATCTGTTGTCGCCGATGCTAAAAAGACTATCGTGGCGCAAGCCGAACAACTAGCAACCTCAACAGAATGGGTACCTACAGCTAAGAAATTTAAGTCATTGATGGATCAATGGAAAGCTGCCGGTCGAGGCAAACCTAATGACGATGCCAAATTGTGGGCGCGCTTTAAAGCTGCTCAAGATCAGTTTTTTTCCGCTAAGAATGCTGATCTGGAAAAACGAGACACAACAATGGCGGCCAATCTAATTAAACGCGAAGAGTTGATCGTACTTATCGAAGCATTGTTGCCGATAACAGATGTTAAAGCCGCTCGTAAAGCTTTCTCCGAACATTCACGCGCATGGGAGAAAATCGGAATGACTCATCGCGATAAGCGCTCCGCACTAGATGCTCGCGTGAGTGCGGTTGAGAAAACGATCAAAGAGGCAGAAGCTGATATTTGGCGTAAGTCTGACCCCGCTGCCAAAAAGCGAGCAGAGGAAGTAGTAGCTCAATTAACTGCATCTATTGCCAGCTACGAAAAGATTGCAGAAAAATCATCGGCTGCTGGAAATACAAAGAAAGCAAATGAGGCAAGTGAGTCGGCTCAAGCCCGTAAAGTCTGGCTTGCCGAGGCACAAAAATCACTTGATGAATTCAACTAATTAAGACAGGCCTTGTGCCTCTAGTTATTTGTAGTTCGATACACATCAAATACGCCTTCGATTCTGCGAACGGCGCCGAGCACTGCGTCTAAGTGTGTCGCATCTGCCATTTCAAAAGTAAATCGAGAATAAGCTGTTCGATCCTTTGAAGTACTAACTGAGGCACTTAAGATGTTTACGTGCTGCTCTGAAAGAGTCCGTGTAACATCGGCAAGTAGTGAGGCACGATCAAGGGCCTCAACTTGAATATTTACTAAGAAGACCGATGCGGCACCTATTCTCCATTTTACATTTACCACCCGATCGCCTTGATGCTTCTCTAAATCTAAAGCATTCGTACAGTCGGCTCTGTGAATCGAAACTCCGCTGCCTTTAGTGATGAAACCCATGATTGCATCACCAGGAACAGGTGTGCAGCACCGTGCTAGTTTCACTAAAACATCATCAGTGCCTTCAACATCAATTGCATTACTAGAACGGCGATTACTGGGAGTTCGATTGAGATAGGCATCCATTGTTGGCTCTGGATGCGAATCCTCAGCCCCCATAGATGCAACAAGTTTTTCTACAATCGATGAAGCCGACACATGGCCATCGCCTACTGCTGAATACAAACCTTCAATATCTGAGTATCTAAGCTCATGTGCGAGTTCAAGTAATGAGTGCCCCGCAAAAATCTTTTGCAAAGGCAATCCCGCTTTTCGCATCTGGCGGGCTATCGACTCTCTTCCCGCATCGATTGCTTCTTCGCGTCGTTCCTTGCTAAACCATGCCTTTATCTTTGAACGAGCTCGGGGGCTTTGTACGAAGTTAAGCCAATCTCGACTTGGTCCCGCATTCTCACCTTTATTGGTAACTATCTCGACAACATCACCATTTGCCAAGCGAGATTCAAGAGGAACTAGGCGTCCATTAACTTTAGCCCCAGCACATCGAAGACCAACATCAGTATGAACAGAGAAAGCAAAATCAACAGGCGTAGAACCACCTGGTAGGGCCACAACGTTTCCTTTAGGGGTAAAGACAAATACTTCCGGTGATCCCAAATCAAATCGTAACGCCTCCAAAAAGTCGGAAGGATCCTCGGTTTCTTTCTGCCATTCGTGTAGTTGGCGAAGCCAGAGCAATTCAGGTGAAGAGTTGGAATTATCCGGACCTTGTTTGTATTTCCAATGTGCCGCAATACCAAGTTCTGCTCGTGCATGCATATCATTTGTTCGAATTTGAATCTCAATGGCTTTTCCGGTTGGACCGATTACAGTGGTATGCAGAGATTGGTACAAATTGAACTTTGGCATGGCAATGTAATCTTTAAAGCGGCCTGGTACGGGACTCCAACGTGCGTGAATTGATCCTAGAACGGCGTAACAATCACGAACATCGTTAACGAGTACGCGAATACCAACTAGGTCATAAATCTCATTGAACTCTCGTCCCCTAACAACCATTTTTTGATAAACAGAGAAAAAATGCTTTTGTCGTCCAGTCACTGTTGCTTCAATATGATCTTTTAGCAGATCTTGTTGAACCGTCTCGATCACCTCAGCGGTCAACTTAGCTCTAGATGGAGAACGCTCTGCCACTAATCGTGAAATCTCTTCGAATTTTTTAGGTTCTAGAACTTCAAAGGAGAGATCTTCAAGTTCCCACTTCATTGCATTCATGCCTAGGCGATGAGCTAATGGTGCGTAAATATCCAATGTTTCGCGAGCTTTTCTCTCTGCCGTCTCAGATGTCACATATCCCCACGTGCGAGCATTATGCAAACGGTCTGCAAGCTTTATAACAAGTACTCGGATGTCTCTGGACATCGCAATCACCATTTTACGAACAGTTTCTGCCTCGGCAGTTGGTCCGTACATCAATTTATCTAACTTAGTTACGCCATCGACCAGATTTGCGATTTCGTCACCAAAATCTCTTCGCATCTGTTCAAGAGAGTATTTCGTATCTTCTACTGTGTCGTGTAGTAGAGCGGCAATAATTGTTGCTGGATTAAGCCCTAAGTTTGCCAATATTTCTGCAACCGCTACTGGATGAGTTATGTACTCTTCGCCCGACTTTCGATGTTGGCCAAGGTGGGCATCTTTTGCAACCTCATAGGCACGTGAAATCTCCTCAGCATTTACTGAGACGTGATTTTCCTTGAGAGCACTGATAAGTGGTGCAATCAAAGTATCCACAAGAATCCCTACTTACGACCCTTGCGCTTTGGTTGATTACGAGGTCCACGAGCGATGTTTTGAAGTGACGGTGAACCGCCCACTGTTGATGGAGTGGAAGCTCCTGAACGTGCACTGACGCGCTTTGCTAAAGCCTGCATAGCAGGCTCTCTTTCGCGCAATGATGCAAGAATCGGAGGTGCGATAAATATCGAAGAGTATGTTCCAACGATTAGTCCGATGAACAAAGCCAAAGATAAATCCTTTAATGTTCCCGCACCCAATAGGCCTGCACCAACAAACAGAATTGCTGCAACAGGTAAGAGTGCGACAATCGAAGTATTTGCCGAACGAACAATTGTCTGGTTGACAGCAAGGTTTACTGCCTGAGAATAAGTCTTTGTTGAAGAAGCTGTAATTGACTTTGTGTTTTCTCTTACCTTGTCAAAGACAACTACGGTGTCATATAGCGAATAGCCCAAAATTGTTAAGAAACCAATGACCGTAGCCGGCGTGACATCAAATCCGACTAAGGCGTAGATACCGACCGTGATAAATACGTCGTGAATAACCGCAACGATCGCAGCAATTGCCATCTTTGGCTCCAGAGCCATTGCAAGATAGATCATGATTACAAACAGGAATCCAAAAAGACCATAGAGTGCCTTACGAGTAATCTCTTCACCCCACGAAGGTCCAATAATCTGGGTATCAATGGTTGCAACATCAACTGCAAAAGTTGCAGCAAGGGCATCTTGGACAGCATTGTTATCTGCAGTCTCTAGTGATCCGGTCTGAACTCTGACCTTATCCTGACCAAGTATCTGAACAATAAGTTCACCATCAACACCTGTTGCTTGAACAGCAGAACGAGCCTTTTCGACCGAAGGTGAGTTTGTTGTTACTGTGAAAGAGGACCCACCCTTGAACTCAATTCCAAGGTGCAATCCCTGAAGAGCTAGAGAGCCGATCGAGATAAGAACAAACAAGATTGAAAGTCCATACCAACGTCGTCGCTTGCCAATGAAATCAACTGAAGTCTCACCACGGTAGAGACGGCCTCCAAGACCTGAAAATTTTGACATCTTTATGCCTCCTTCGTAGTTGGCAAACCGAGACTCTTGCTCGAGAAGCCAGATAAACGATGACCCGAATTAAAGAATTTGAGTCGTGAAACAAGTACCAAAGCAGGTTTGGTGAAGACGAAAATAATAATAAGGTCAATTACAGTTGTGAGTCCAAGAGTGAAAGCAAAACCTCTTACGCCGCCAACAGCGAAGAAGTAGAGCAATACTGCAGCGATCAAAGAGACAAAGTCTGCGATCAAAATGGTTCGTCGAGCTCTAATCCATCCTGTTTCAACTGCAGTTCGCAGCGAACGGCCTTCTCTCATCTCATCTCGAACACGTTCGAAGTAAACGATAAATGAGTCAGCTGTAACTCCGATTGCAACAATCGCTCCGGCAATACCTGCCAGCGTTAAAGTAAATCCAATCCACTGGCCAAGAAGCAAGAATAGTAAGTAGAGCATCGCACCTGCTATGGCTAAAGAACCAACGGTGACAAATCCTAAAACTCGGTAATAAGCAAGTGTGAATATAACTACTAACCCTAGACCTAGAGCCCCAGCAATTAAGCCGGCGTCAAGTTGATCAGCACCAAGAGTTGGAGAAACCTGTTGCACTTCTCCGCGATCAAAGGCAAGTGGAAGCGCACCGTATTTCAATACATTTGCAAGATCATTTGCTTCTAGCTGCGTAAAGCTTCCTGTAATTTGGGCTGTTCCAGAAGGGATTGCTTCGTTAATTCGTGGAGCAGAAACAACTAAACCGTCTAGAACAATCGCCAATTGATTATTTGGTTCTGGCAGTGAAGTTACTCGAGATGTTACAGCTGCGAAAGCAGCAGTTCCTTCGCTGTTAAAAGTTAAACTTACAAACCACGCGCTGCCGGCCTGAGTGTCTATACCCGCCGATGCTTCCGAAATCTGACGACCTAAAACCTCTGCCGGCCCGAGAATATATTTTGTTAATCCTGCGCGATCACATGCAACTATTGTTTGTGACGGAAGGTCCGTTCCGGTCCCCTGTCGGTTCTCTGCTAGCGTGCAATCAAAAGCTGCAAACTGGGCGTTTAACTCTGGTGTTACACCTGCAACTGGTGTGGCAGTTGGATCAACAACCGATGAGGCGCCAGCTCCTGTTGCCAAGACTTGACGAAAGCGAAGCTCGGCAGTCTGACCAACTAAATCAACTACTCGCCTACCTGTATCACCTGGTACTGAGATAACAATCTGACGACTTGTGCCAGTGCCTTGTGCGGCAACTTCTGATTCTGCAACACCGAGTGAGTTAACTCGCTGACGAATAATTGCTACAGCCTGATCAATGGCTTCATTTGTGATGGTGCCTTCTTCGCCGGGTGCAATACGAGGTTGCAAAGTTACGGACGTACCACCACGAAGATCCAGACCTAATTTGACGGAGGTTGCACCTTGGATGAAAACAAGACCTGTCATCGCTACTAAAACCAACGCCAAAATAGCTAAGGTTCTAACTGGTCGACTGGACGTCTTAATCGGTTTGTTTATAGTAGACATAAGCGCAGAGTCTAGGCGTCAGAGGCGGGTAAGTCGAAAAGCGTAGAAATCTCCGCAGGTGGGGTGCGTCCGATGTGGAGCCAACCCTGAGAAGTTGCCAATCGGCCACGTGGAGTTCTGGCCATAAATCCATTTCGGACCAAGAAAGGCTCCGCAACAGATTCAACTGTTTCAATCTCTTCACCCACAGCTATAGCAAGTGTTGAAAGACCCACTGGCCCACCATTAAATCTTTCAACAAGAGCTGTTAGAACTGCGCGATCAAGGCGGTCTAGTCCTAACTCATCGACCTCATACATCTCTAAAGCCGACTGAGAATCAGACAAGGAAATCCTCTTGCTTCCATTAACTTGCGCAAAATCGCGAACTCGACGCAATAAGCGATTTGCGATACGCGGGGTTCCTCGAGATCTGCCCGCAACTTCAATCACTGCATCTTTATCTATTTCAATCTTTAAAAGCTCGGCGCTCCTTGTAACTACTTGAGCGATGTCACTGTCTTCATAAAAATCCAAATAGGCAGTAAAGCCAAATCGATCGCGTAACGGACTAGGCAGCAGACCTGCTCGTGTTGTTGCTCCTACTAATGTGAAGTGTGGCAACTGCAAGGGAATTGCTGTTGCACCAGGTCCTTTCCCCACAATTACATCAACTCGAAAATCCTCCATGGCTAGATAGAGAAGTTCTTCGGCAGGTCTGGGCAAGCGATGAATTTCATCTATAAACAAGATTTCACCTTCGACTAGTGAAGAGAGAATCGCAGCCAAATCACCAGCGTGTGTAATTGCAGGACCACTTGTTAAACGAATAGGCGTTGCCATCTCACTTGCCAGAATAAGAGCAAGCGTTGTTTTGCCTAAACCAGGTGGACCAGACAGGAGTATGTGATCAGCCGGGGAGTTACGATGTCTTGCAGCAGTCAGCAAAACATCGATTTGGTGAATTACGCGTTTTTGTCCGATGAAATCCTTGAGTGTTTTTGGGCGAAGGGCTAGCTCTAGCGCTGACTCATCCTTCTTTAAATGTGATGCAACCAATCTATCTTCAGCCACGAGAACTCTTTCCACTTGCTAATGCCAACTTCAAAAGTTCGCTTAAATCTACCTTTGATGCTTCAACTCCCTCAGCCGAAAGCTGGGCAACAACATCTGAAATTGCACCATCGGCCTCCTTCGGAGAAAAGCCTAGAGATGTAAGGCCGCTAACGAGTTTTTCTCGCCACGCTGGTTGATGGCCCTTGTAAGTTTGATTACTAGACAAGTCACTCAACTTGCCTTTCAGTTCGAGAATTAAACGTTGTGCTCCTTTGCGTCCTATCCCTGGAACTTTCTCAATGACAATAATCTCTTCTTGTGAGATAGCTCTGGCTAAATCTTCCGGTGACATCGCGCCAACGATAGACATAGCCACTTTTGGACCAATACCGGAAACCGTCTGCACAAGTTCAAAAAGTCCCTTTGCTTCATCTGTTAGAAAACCGTACAAAGTCAGTGAGTCTTCTCTAACAACGAGAGAGGTAAAGAACTGCTGCTGCGAACCAAGAGTAAGTTGAGCAGATGTTGATGGCGTCAAAACAACGTTTAAGCCAACTCCCCCAACTTCGATAACTGCCCTATCACTGGTTAGAGTCCTGATTGTTCCATTCAGTAAAGAGATCATCGGCTATGTAGTTTCTTGAGCCGAACTTTTTCGGCAGCTAAGGCCTGGGATATTTTTTCATTGCCTCCACCACGCCAGATATTACAAATAGCTAAGGCAAGAGCATCGGTTGCATCGACTGGTTTCGGAATGCTTTCAAGTTTGAGTATTTTCTGAACCATTGTTGCAACCTGTAACTTATTTGCTCGACCGTTACCTGTTACCGCAGCCTTAACCTCAGATGGCGTGTGCATCATCACAGGAATACCGGATTTAGCAGCGATAAGAAGTGCAATTCCTGCTGCTTGTCCTGTTCCCATAACTGTGCGCACATTGTGTTGAGAAAAAACCCTTTCAACTGCGATTACATCTGGTTGCCAGAGATTGACCCACTGCGAAAGTTCTCGGTCTAACTCGAGTAGGCGATGTTCTAATGCTAAATCCGTACCAGTGACAATCACTCCGACTTCAACCAGAGAGAGCGGGGAACCGATTGCACCTTCTACGATTCCTACTCCACAACGAGTAAGGCCAGGGTCAACGCCCAAAACTCTCATCGTGTCCCTGCGCTTTCTTTATCGATTTAAAGGTTAAAGCCTAAGGTTTTACAGAAAATCCTTATCCTAGGCTCGCCATAACTTCGTCGGAAACATCAAAGTTACTGTAAACGTTCTGCACATCGTCGAGCTCTTCAATTGCATCAATGAGTTCAAATACCTTTGCTGCACCTTCAGCATCTAATGGAATGCTCATAGATGGAAGGAATGAGGAGTCTGCAGATTCATAATCAATACCGGCAGCCTGTAGAGCCTCACGCACAGGAACAAGATCTACCGGTTCACTGACAATTTCAAAAGCTTCACCTAGGTCATTTACCTCTTCGGCGCCGGCTTCAAGGACGGCCTCCAAAATGGAATCCTCCGATAACGTCCCATCTTTTTTCACGATGATGACGCCTTTACGATTAAAAAGATAAGAAACAGAACCAAGATCTGCCATCGATCCACCATTTCGAGTGACTGCAACTTTTACTTCCGATGCAGAACGGTTTCTGTTATCAGATAAACACTCGATCATTATTGCAACACCATTGGGACCATAACCTTCGTACATGATTGTGATCCAGTCTTTTGCACCTGCCTCTAAACCAGCACCACGTTTGATTGCGCGTTCTATGTTGTCAGCTGGCATAGATGACTTCTTTGCCTTTGCAACGGCATCAAAAAGAGTGGGATTACCATCCATGTCAGCGCCCCCGTTACGAGCGGCAACTTCAATCGCACGGATTTGCTTAGCAAAAACTTTAGCTCGACGGCTATCGATGATCGCTTTCTTATGCTTGGTTGTCGCCCATTTGGAATGGCCTGACATTTGTGCACCTCAATCTAACAATTGCGAATATGTGCTTACTGTACCTTTTTAAGCGCCGGGCGTGCCACTTGATCAACAAAATACTGATGAATCCTATGATCACCTGTTAACTCTGGGTGAAAGGAAGTAGCAAGTAATGTCTTTGAACGCACCGCGACTGGATGGGATTGCATTGACGCAAGAACCTCGACGCCTGCACCAGTTTTCTCAACCCAAGGCGCCCTGATAAAAACAGCCTTAAGAAGTCCCGGAAACCCATCTTTAAATTCAAGATCTGACTCAAAGGAATCAACTTGTCGGCCAAAAGCATTTCTGCGAACTACGATGTCTAAACCACCAAAAGTTTTCTGGTCCTTGGGCGCATCGAGTATTTGATCTGCGAGCAAAATCATTCCAGCACATGAACCATAGGCCGGCATGCCCGAAGCAATTCGAGTTTTAATTTCGTCAAAGATTTCAAATGTTTGAGCTAAATGTGCAATCGTAGTTGATTCCCCACCTGGAATAACCAAAGCATCAACATCGTTTAATTCTTCAATTCGCCGTACAGGTGCTACGTCGACTCCGCATGCAATCAGAGAGTTGATGTGCTCGCGAAAATCACCTTGTAAACCTAGAACACCAACTTTCATTGCGAGGTTATTTACCAACCACGCTCTGAAAGGCGATGTGGAGCTGGTAGGTCTGCAACATTAATTCCAACCATTGCCTCACCTAATCCACGGGATGCATCTGCTACAACTTTTGGATCATCCCAAAATGTTGTCGCCCTTACGCACGCCGCTGCTCTTTGAGCAGGGTTTCCAGATTTGAAAATTCCAGAGCCAATGAAAACTCCATCGGCGCCCATTGCCATCATCAACGCAGCATCAGCTGGGGTAGCGATTCCACCAGCCGTAAAAAGAACAACAGGAAGTTTTCCTGTCTCTGCAACTTCTTTGACCAGCGCGTACGGTGCTTGTAATTCCTTAGCAGCAACGTATAACTCATCTTCGCGAAGTGAAGATAATCGTCTGATCTCTCCGCCGATTTTTCTCATGTGCATCATCGCATTTGAAACATCGCCTGTTCCTGCTTCACCCTTAGAACGAATCATGGCGGCGCCTTCGTTAATGCGACGAAGAGCTTCTCCTAGATTTGTTGCACCACATACAAAAGGAACTGTGAAGTTCCACTTATCAATATGATTTTCATAATCTGAAGGTGTAAGAACCTCTGACTCATCGATGTAGTCAACGTTAAGTGATTGCAAAACCTGGGCTTCCACAAAGTGACCAATGCGTGCCTTTGCCATTACAGGAATAGAAACGCTGGCTTGAATCTTTTCGATCATGTCAGGATCTGACATGCGCGCAACTCCACCTTGTGCGCGAATATCTGCAGGAACGCGCTCTAACGCCATAACTGCAACAGCGCCGGCGTCTTCAGCGATTTTGGCTTGCTCAGCATTAACGACGTCCATGATGACGCCGCCCTTTAGCATTTCAGCCATACCGCGCTTAACGCGTCCGGTGCCTGTTACTTCAGCCATTGCACGTACTCCGATTCCGTCAAAAGATTAGGAGCACATACTACTTTGTCTTTGAAGGGGCTGGCGAGGTGAATTTAGGCTCACGATCTGTCAAAGCCACCCAAACTTGCCCCGGTGCGAACTTAATCTCATCGCCGTTTAAAAAAGAAAAAGTCGTTCCAGAATTTGCATCGCTCCGACTCCATGTACCTGCAAACCGTTTGCCATTTCGCAAGACATAAGCCTTACCTTCACCAACAGTTTCTGAAAATGGAGTTACTCCCCCAAATTTATCTCCAAACTCTGAGGGTGTTATCGACACCATCTGGATTACTAGAGTTGTTGGTCCCAGAATGATTCCTGATTCGGCGCTATTAATTCGACCATTGTGAGATAAAAACCATCTCTCTTCCGATTCAGACCATGTTGCCTTATAGGTTGCAGATGGCCAATCAATGACAACCTGATTTGTCGGTTGACCATCTTTAGGTTCATCTCCAAAAACGAAGCCAACGCTGCGCGCACTATCTATTTCATATTGCTTCTCAACAATTCTGGCCATCAGTAAATCTGCTCGTAAAACCATTGCATAAGGTTGAATACGCGTTGGATCAGTTGTATAAATCGTTGGACTCTGGCGTTGGGCACCTAGGTCAAGAAGATTTGCCTTGCTAATAATGGGGAGTAGTTTTGATTGCGCACCGCTGTAGGCAAAGGCGACATTTCCATATTGACTCAATATGTCGATGTCGGAAATACGAGCACTTCTTACTGGACCGACTCTTTCCGGAATCCGAGACGAGAAAATAGCCATGAGCCTGGTTAAACCACTTTCAACTTGTTCTATGTAAACAACATCAGCGTCTTCAATTCCGATCTGCGGATGAGCTGGATTTGTATCATCGATTTTGACAGCAAGTACTGGACCGTTGATTCCCTCTCGTCCACTTAGGACATTTGTTGCCGCCTTTTCGGGCAACACTCTCTCGATCACCGCGCAACTACTCAGCATCAGACCTGTTGCAATTACCAAGACAATTTTTCCTTTAAAGAACATCGGCTTCAAATTCGTAAGTAACGGGCAATGGTGCACTGCCAGCTAGGCGAAAGGATTTCACTACGAACTTACTTCTTAACATTTGAGAGCGATTGACCGCATCAGTGTGCAGGGCTATTGCAACTCTGATTTTATCTGTAAGGGCTGAGAGCTCTGTTAAAAGCTGACTGTCGGCCGCTGTTGCTAGATGCTGAGAATCTTCCAGCAACAATCCCAATGCACCAGATAAACCACTTTCTGCGTTAGATCTATTTTGTATCGCAGCATCTCTTGCTTGATAGGCCGCTCCGGTTAACAACATGGAGGATGCAGGGTCTGCAATGTCACTATGTGCAATCTCGAGTGCAACTGCTGCTCTCTTTTGTAGCAGAACATCAAGATTGGCCCATGTGTTATCAACTCGTTGATGGAGGCGATCCAAACGTCTTGCAAGAAATGTTAAGTACCAGATAAACAAGATGATGAGACCGATTGCCAAGACCCAATACCTCATGGCTTTTCCTCTTTAGAAAGGAATCTGTTCCACGATCGAGAATCCTGTGAGACTCTCACTTTAGAACCCCCAACCATCGACATTTCATAAACCGAATATATCTGCTCAGCAACAACAGACCAATCAAAAAGCTGAGCATGGGTTTTTCCGTTTCTTGCTAATTCAGTTCGCTTATCTTCGTTTCTAAGAAGATCAATAATAACTTTTGCTAACTCAGTCGAATTCTCTGACTCAAACAGAGCGCCATACTGTCCATGGCCCAAAAGATCATCGAATGCCGGAATGTCACTTGCAACGACGCACGCACCCCCCGCTAAAGCTTCAGCAACGATAATTCCAAATGATTCTCCACCTGTGTTTGGTGCGACGTAAATTGCAACCGAAGACATGAAATCTGCTTTGTCTGATTCAGAGACTTTTCCCAAAAATTCAAAACGTGACCTTAACTGAGGATCTATGTCTTTGATTACTTCATCTGGATCTCCAGGACCTGCAACAAAGACTTTAACATCGGGTGCAAAACGAGAAATGACGGGAAGAGCATCGATAAGAACGTTTAGACCTTTTCGTGATTCTTCAAAACGTCCCATAAATCCAATCGTGTTACCTTGCCACTTGCTTTGTGGCGTTCCATGCATATATCTAGATGCATAGATTCCATTAGGAATGATGACAGCGTCTGTATCTAAGTGATCGGTCAGAGTTAAACGCGCCGCCTCTGAAACTGCAATCCGAGCCGATAGTTTTTCGATAGCTGGTTCCAAAATCGGACCAATAGCAAAGATAATCTTTTGATGTTTAGCAGCTGCATGAAATGTTCCAACCATCGGACCTTCGGCGGCCCAACAAGCCAACAATGAGATGGAAGGAATCGCTGGTTCATGAAGATGTAGCAGATCAAATTCACCTTCTGCGATCCATTTTCTCACTCGCGCGTAAGCAACTGGACCGAAAAGAATTCGCGCGACTGCGCCGTTGTAGGGAATTGAAATTGGCTTGCCGGCACTAACAACATATGAGGCCAACGTTGCATCTTCTGATGCTGGTGCCAAAACCGAAACGTTATGTCCTTGAGCAATCAAATACTCGGCAAGATCACGAATGTGATTACCCACGCCTCCAGGTGTATCCCAACTGTATGGACACACAATTCCAATTTTTAACAATTTGTTAAGCATTACGAACGTTCCTTAAAGTCGCCATCAATCCAAATTCTTTGGAGCATATGCCAATCATATGGATGGCGTCTGATCCCATCTTCAAAATGTTTTGCCGTTGTTTCAACGATGTTCCTTACACGATCTTTCTGATCGCCTTGTAAAGGTATTTCAACGTTTCTGAACTCCACATGAATTCCATCCGATGTATAGGAAACAAATGCAGTAATCAACGGGGCATTCGTTTGCAATGCCAAAACGGCAGGACCTGCTGGCATTCTCGTAGGCCCACCAAAGAGTTGAACCTGAATTCCGGACTTAGATAGATCTCTATCCGCAACCAATGCAACTAAGTGGCCTTCCCGCAATCTAGTTGCCAAAATTCCAATTGTTTCGCTGTCAAGGGACAGAACTTCCATTCCCATATCCTGTCGATACTTAAGAAACTTTAAGAAAAGCTTTTCAGGCTTTAATCTTTCTGCCACTGTCACCAAATGAATACCTTTACCGCAAAAATAGGCTCCAGCATGATCCCAGTTTCCTGCATGTGGCAGTGAAACAATCACTCCTGTTTTAGATGCAATTGCATCTGTTAAAAGATGCTCATTTGTCACAGTCACTGTTTCTCGAACTCTCTGCATTGACCAGTCTGGGAATCTAAAAGTATCTACCCAGTAACGCATGTATGAACGCATTGCTTTTTTTAAGAGAGCATCAAGATCTGTGCTGCTTATTGACTCTTGAGTCCGAGAAAGGTTGCTTCGAAACCGGACAACACTTTTTCCATTTCGCTTAACAAGATAGTCCGCTAGCGCATAGGCAATTGTGTAGGCCGTCTTCTCCGGCAGCCAACGCACTAGCCGCCATCCAGCAAAGTACACGAACGCCGAAAGATTTTCTTTCACAACTATGAAGCTCGTTTCACAATAATCATTCGTTGAATAACAGTGAATGTTCCAAGTAATGCTAGAAGCCACATACCGATGGCAAGAGAGAATGGAACCCCTAGTCCCTCAAAACCAATAGCAGTCAAAGCTATGATCAAACGCTCGGTACGTTCTGCGATTCCACCAGAACACTGGATTCCTAGTGATTCAGCTTTTGCGCGAACATAGGGAACAAGCATTCCCGTTAATAGCGTGATAAGAACTACCGGCACCAACTGATCATCAGATTGAATTAAAAAGATACTTACTCCAACCAATATTGCTGAATCGGTTATGCGATCAATCGTTGAATCTAAGAATCCGCCCCACGAACTTGAACCTGCTTTCGAAATTCTTGCCATAGTGCCATCGAATAGATCACTTAGTGCTGCTAGAGAAATGACTATCGTTCCGGTAACAAACTCACCTTTGGGATAGAAATACAACGCTGCGGCAACCACTGCAATGGCACCAGACCATGTGACTGCATTTGGAGTTATTCCTAAACGCAAGGCCAATGAGGCTACGGGTGTGATAACTCTCGTAACCGCCGGCTTGATCTTTGCACTAATCATCAAGGGACATCGTAGGCTGACCCAGTGCAATCCACAGACACCAAACTAAGAATTCATGTGTACGGCCATGAATCTGCCGACCCCCTTAGCGTGGCGCAAGCATTTTCCGGCACCTACTCCCAAGAGATTCACAGTCAGAGCGATCTAGCAATATTTGTTGTTAATCCAGCAACTGGTATTGATCAAAACACAATAGATATGTGGCAAGGCTTTGATGAGTATCAAGTTCCTCGCATGGTTGTGGTTACGCAGCTAGAAAAATCAGAGGCTGATTTTGATGATGCGGTCATGCTTGCAAATAGAGTATTTGATCAAGTGATAACTCCATATTTGGTGTTACACGATGATCAAGGTCTTCCTGCTGCGTTAATAAGTCTTGCTGATCTGCGAATTATTGATTATTCAACAAATCCTCCAAAAGAAATAGATTGCGAAGAGGAACATCGCACTCTTGTTCAAGAGTTTCGAGCGGAATATCTGGAAAAGTTCGAATCTGATGGTGAAAATTCATTTGCAGCAGGATTACAGTTTCCGGCTATACCGTTATGGATAGATAAAGGTATTGGTGTGGATAAAGTGAGAGATTTAATCAAGCAACTTGTAATCTAATTACCAGGCAGCTGCTATTTCATCTCTAGTTAAACTTAAAAGTTGAGGCATTACCTTAGTTTTTCCAATGATTGGCATGAAGTTAGCATCGCCTCCCCAGCGCGGTACAACATGTTGATGTATATGTTCTGCAATGCCAGCCCCTGAGACCTCTCCTTGATTCATTCCAAGATTAAAGCCTTGAGGGGATGAGACCTTACGGATAACTTGCATGGCATGAGCTGTAAGTCGATAGATTTCATCGCGCTCTTGTTCAGTTAAATCAGTTAA
>WLEB01000010.1 GCA_009704505.1 Actinomycetota bacterium
CCGCGGAATTATCACTCCTCCAGGGTTAGATGAGCAGTGGTTGATTTCATTGGCACATGGCCAAGAGGAAATTGACTTACTTGTTGAAGATTTCCGCGAGTTCGCAAAAGCCTTACGCGCCTAACTACATAAAGAAGAAAAGCCCCCGGTGTGAAAGGCACCGAGAGCTTAACTTGTGCGCGCGAAGGGATTCGAACCCCTAACCTTCTGATCCGTAGTCAGATGCTCTATCCGTTGAGCTACGCACGCTTATTTATTTGTGATTGGCAATACTACCCGCTTTTTTTACTTGCCCCAAACGCCACCCAGTGGGCCAAATATGTGGCTTTTCTGGGTCGATCTTCGCTCTACTGTGTTTAACCCCGACGAAATAACTCTCTGGCAATCAGAGTGAACAGTGTCTTTAGGAAGATGAACAACTGACGAGGTGAATTTATCTTCCTACCTTCTCGCTTAAGAAAGCTAAAGAAGTGTTTAATGAGAGTGTTTTTACCACGCTGTAACTTTGTAAATTGATCATCATTTAACCATTGGATTCCCCAAAGTTGCGAAATGTTTTGATAAATCGGTCCTTGAAACTTTGATGCACGGGCTAGCGCTGGTGCAAAGACTGCCATGGCACGTTGATCTTTTTTATCGACAACTCCCACTAAACCTTGTTCACTTTCGAGCAAATACTCAGCAAGTTCCTTCAGGTTTGTTGAATTATTTGCATCCGCAAAAATGTAATAAGGCGTGGAGCCAACTTCGAACTCTTCCAAAATCCACTCAATTGAAATGAGTTGGTTGGCAGGAATTGTCTCTAACGTAAACTGTGGATCCTGAGACAACCAGTTTCTGATCTCTCTAAGATCGGTATACAAATCACTTACTGGCGTGTATCGACGGTTCAATAATGACCAGGGAGCAAGAAGTTTAAAACTAGCCGTAGAACCTGGGGTTGCTAAAAGCTTTTCCCGAAGCTTTAAGATCTGATCAAGTGTTGCTTCACGTGCATCGATAATTACTTGATAGGTCGGAACCAACCAATTGAATTTACTTTTTTCTCGAATTCGATACATCTGCGGAATGTGTTGGGCGAAAGTCGGGTCGTTATGTCTTTGAATCTGATTCTTATGCACTTCGACTGTGCTATATCCAAGGTGCCAAGAAAGAGCTTTGCGATCAACAACTGTTCGTAAGCCGTTAACGAAAACCCTCCAACCCAGTTCGGTATCCTCTCCGGTTACTAAATCACGGTTATACCCACCTAAGTTTTTCCATTGGCTATTTTTCATTGAAAAAGTTGCACCGACGAATGCCCGATAGCCATCAATTCCTGGCTTCTCTAAATCATTTGTTAGAGAGACGCGTGCTTCCCAAAGCTCTTTACCCCAACTCTCTTTATGAAGATCATTGAAACCATTTGTGCTTAGAGCTTGAACTAATTCTTGCGGCGAATATTGCCAATCCTTAACAAACCGCTTCCACCCAAGAACAACATAGTCATCTGCGTCGTGGTGCCATTTCATATGATGAGCTAGGTGATCTGGTTCAAAAACCATGTCCGCATCAACAAACCATAAAACATCTGTTTTTATCTGAGAGACCATGTCGGATGTGGCCGCAGTTTTACCCCACTTACCTTCACTATTTCTATACGTCACTAACTTAGTGTTCTTAGGTCTAATTCTTGGAAGTGAAAGTGGCTTAGCGCTGCCGTCGTCAATAACATAAACAGTCACTAGCTTTGCAGGATAACTCTGCATAGAAAGTGAGGCTAGGACTAAATCTAATTTCTCTTGACCATCTCGGCAGGCAATGACAATGCCAACGCTCAATTTTGGCTTTTGCATTATTACCAAATCGTGTGGTCTTGAGAAGCGAAATGTTCCTAACTTCATCTGTGTTCTCCAAAAATTTGATGTGGCCAAAGTCCAACTACTTTTTCGTTCACATTATTTAAATATTTTGAGTAGTTAGTTACATATGTATGGGGAGTAAAGCCGCGACGATAAATATATCCAGCTCCAAAAGTTCGCCAGATTTTTCCACCGTTATTTGTTACGCCGCTAAGAAGGAATTGATCAACAGCAGACTTGCCATCGCCAAACCAACCTGCTTCTTGGGCTGATGCTCGTTTTGCTAAAATCGTTCCCCCGCAGATCCAGTCACTGTAATGTTCAACGGTTTGCATGCTACCTCTGCCGAACTTTCTTAGTGTTACTTGCAGTGGCTCTAAATAAATGTAATTCATTGCTCGACCAACAACCTCTGCGTCAGTATCAATTGCCGCATCAAGTAGATCTCTCAAATGCTCCGGTCCGTAGTAATCATCATCATCCATCTTTGCTATAAATTCACAGTTGGTTCCGGCGGCAAGAGCAGATAAAACTGTTCCTAGAGTGTTTTCTGCATCAAATTTTTGAATAAAGGTTTTAACTTTGCGGCGGTTGAGTGCAGAAATCTGCTTTTTATGAAGAGCAGATAATTCAATACCGTGTAGTCCCAGCCGTAGTTCAAATGCTGGAAGACTCTGCTGCAATAACTGTGAGAGTAAAGAACTCAAATCATCTGGTCGAATAGTCGCAACTAGAACCGAAAGAGAGGGATACTTTTTTATTCTTGACCGGCGCTCTTTACGTAAAGACTCAAGAGCAGTGATTTCCTGCGAAAATGTCGTGAATCTATTCAATGTTTTGGATAGACCCGATGTCATGGGCTAAGACTACCAACAAATAAATGGCCCACTGATAGGATTTAGAAATGTCTGATCAGCCAGTAAAGAAGAAAAAACTTAGCAAATTAACGCTGATCTTCGCTATCAAGAGGGTGATTTTAGACGTTACTGATTTACCAAAGTATCTTTATTACCGATATTTCAAGGAAATTACACCCGTTAAATCTAAAATTGTTTTTGTTGTTTCCTTCCCGCGTTCTGGTACTCATGCATTGGGCAGCTTGCTGGCAAAGCAAGAGGTCGGATTTCATTACTATGGGGAGTTTTTTATATTCAATGCATGGAACTCTCAAATCGGAAAGATAAATCGTTATTACCCATTTTTTTCTTTGAGATTTTTCATTAACTTCCGTGGACAGCGCAGAAAATGGAAATACTTACGATTTGAGAAAACTTCACTAGACGCCTTCCGAACTCTTGGCTCAATAAGTAAACTTCCTGGGATACATGTCATAAAAATATTTCCCCAACATTTTACCGATCCGCTCTTACAGTCATTAATCACTGAATTTAAGCCACATATTATTTTTCTCCGCCGCAATCACCTTGATCGTTTTGTCTCTCATAAGAAAGCTAATGCAACAGGCAATTGGCATACCTCATCGACTTCTGATGTAGAAATTGATTTGAATCCGACAGAGTTTGATCGATTTATAAAAAATTACTCACAGTTTTATGAAGATACTCTTCGGTGTGCCAAAGCTTCAGGATGTGCGATCTTAGATCTTGATTTTAAAGATTTACATAACCCTGAAAAAGTAAGGCAGATGCAACAATTCGCTCAATTTGATGGATTTAGCGATTGGGACAAATTAGTCCTGGCACCAACCACCCGAAAGCAAGACAGTTCTAATAAGGTGCAAGAACAATTCCTTGCAAAAACTGGAAAAACATATGCTGACTATGAATTTACGAAGAGCGCGCTATGAATAAAATAGCAGCGATTCTAAAAGAGCTAGAAGCGGAATCTATAGAGATCTTCCGTGAAACTGCGGCCAGCTTTAAGAAGCCAGTAATTATGTACTCCATCGGCAAAGACTCCACTGTGATGCTGCATATCGCCAGAAAAGCTTTCTATCCTGCTCCGATTCCCTTTCCTCTTTTACATATAGACACAACGTGGCAGTTCAAAGAGATGATTACCTTTAGAGATGAAATTGTTAAGGAAACTAAATCTCAATTAATCGCACATATCAATCAAGCTGGAGTGCGAGATAACATCAATCCATTTGATGCCGGAATATCTGAATACACCCGAGTCATGAATACTGTTGCTCTTCGAGAAGCTTTAGATTTATATGGTTTTGATGCAGCCCTTGGAGGATCTAGGCGCGATGAAGAAAAAAGTCGCGCGAAAGAGCGCATATTTAGTGTGCGAGATCCCGGCCACCGTTGGAACCCAAGAGAACAACGGCCAGAACTTTGGCGAACATATAACACTCGGCTAGCACCTGAACAAACAATGCGAGTCTTTCCCATAAATGACTGGACTGAGGCAGACATTTGGCATTACATACTGCAAGAAAATATCAAGGTGAGTTCTTTGTATCTTGCGAAAGACCGTCCGGTTGTAAAGCGTGGAGATCAACTCATTATGGTTGAAGATGATCGATACCCATTGTTAGAGGGTGAGAAGCCGACTATGCAGCGTGTTCGCTTCCGAACTTTAGGTTGCTACCCACTAACCGCTGCCGTGGAATCTAATGCATCAACCATTGAAGAAGTTGTTGAAGAAGTACTCAATGTAAAGCTCAGTGAGAGAGCAACGCGTCTTATCGATGGAGAAAATGAAGACTCCATGGAAAAGAAAAAGACGGAAGGTTACTTCTAATGTCAGGGGCAATTGTTCGACTTCTCACTTGTGGAAGCGTTGATGACGGTAAAAGCACATTAATTGGTCGTTTACTTGTTGAAACTGACAGCGTTCCTCACGACACTATTGGCGCAGCAAAAAAGATTAGACGAAGCGGATCAACTATTGCTGCCGGCGAAATTGATTTCAGTCTTTTAACAGATGGCCTTGAAGCAGAGCGTGAACAGGGCATTACGATCGATGTCGCCTATCGTTCAATGAAATTATTAGATGGCAAGCGATTAATTATTAGTGATGCCCCAGGCCATGAGCAGTACACACGAAACATGGTTGTTGCCGCATCTCGCGCTGATATTGGTTTAGTTCTAGTCGATGCCATGAAGGGTGTCCGAACACAGACCCTAAGACATTTAACAATCTGTTCCTTGATGGGTGTTTCTAGAATCATCATTGCAATCAATAAATTAGATGCTATGGAGTATAGACAAGAAGTCTTTGACTCTATTTCTAAAGATGTACAGCGCGCAGTCGAGCGTCTTGAAGTTAAAGACATCCACATTATTCCTATGAGCGCCCTTGCTGGCGACAACGTTGTTTATAAAAGCACAAACATGCCTTGGTACACATCGCAGAGTTTGTTAGAGGCTATTCAGGGTTGGGAAAAGCCAGTTGATAAAAGTGCAAATGGCATGATGCGAATTCAAATGATTGCTAGAGCAGAGAACTTCCGAGGAGTTTCTGGAACAGTGCGCCGCGGATCATTTTCAAAAGGTGATGAGATCACAATTTTCCCAAGCAATAAAAAAGCCACGATTTCATCAATTGTCACCTTTGAGAATCAGATAGAGACAGCCAATACTGAAGAAGCTGTAACTCTAGTTTTAGAGCCAGAAGTCGATGCAACTCGAGGTGATGTAATTGCCCAAAGCGCCGATGATTTAACGGCTGCCGACCGCTTTGCAGCTCATGTTGTGTGGCTCAATGAAGAGGATTTAATCCATTCACGCTCGTATTTGATGATGAGTGGGCCAACTACAACTCCAGCGATGATTACAAAGATTCGGCACAAAATTGATGTTAACACTGGTGAACATCTTTCAACCGATACTCTAAAAATGAATGAGATTGGTGATGTGGAGATCGCATCTGATATCCCAATCGTGATGCGACCTTATTTAGATGATCGCGAGTTTGGTAATTTTATTTTTGTAGACCGTCTAACATTAAAAACCGTTGGAGCGGGAATGATCAAGCACGCCTTAAGACGCTCATCTAATGTGACTCATCAGAATTATGAAGTTGATAAGCTGCAAAGAAGCGCCCAGAAGAATCAAAAGGCTAAGGTAATTTGGCTCACTGGTCTTTCTGGTTCTGGTAAATCAACAATTGCTAACGCCCTTGAAAAACGTTTGTTTGCCCAAGGAATGCACTCCTATGTTTTAGACGGAGACAATCTTCGTATGGGTCTAAATATGGATCTTGGCTTTACATCTACAGATCGTGCAGAAAACGTTAGACGTGTTTCTGAGGTTGCAAAGTTAATGGTCGATGCGGGCTTAATTGTTATCTCTGCTTTAGTAAGTCCATTTGAAGTTGATCGCCAGCGAGCAAAAAGCATCTTTGAAGATGGTGAGTTTATAGAGGTTTTTGTTGACACACCTGTAGATGTTTGTAGAGCGCGGGATCCTAAAGGTCTCTATAAAAAATCAGCTGCCGGACAGATTCCAAACTTCACGGGCGTAGGTCAAGATTATGAACCACCACTTTCTCCAACTTTGGTTGTTGATGGCACCGCGCCGATTGATGAGATTGTTGAAAAAATCCTAAGGGAGTTACTGTGAACTGGATAATCTTTGCCCTCGTTGGTAGCACAGCTCAACTAATCGATGGATCGCTTGGTATGGGCTTTGGTCTAACAAGCTCCACACTCCTTGTCACTCTTGGTGCATCTGCAGCTGTTGCATCTGCAGCTGTTCACTTTGCAGAGATTGGCACAACACTTGCATCGGGTGTCTCACACTGGCACGCAGAAAACATTGATAAAAAGATCTTGCTACGTTTGGCCATTCCCGGTGGAATCGGTGCATTTCTGGGGGCAACTTTCTTATCATTTATTGATCTTTCAAGTTCTAAAGTTTTTATCTCTACGTTGCTTCTATTCCTGGGATTCCTGCTTCTCTACCGCAATATCTTTAAATCCCAGGGCCAAGTAAATATGGTCGAGATTACAAACCCTAGATTTCTAACATATCTAGGCTTTACTGGAGGATTTGTTGATGCATCCGGTGGAGGTGGTTGGGGTCCAATCGTGACGCCAACACTGATTACAACAACTGCAACTGAGCCCCGTAAAGTTATTGGAACTGTTAGCGCGGCCGAATTCGTTGTTGCCTTGTCAGCATCGCTTGGATTCTTATTACAAATCTGGCGTATCGATATTGATTGGGCGATAGTGGGTGGCCTAGCAATTGGAGGTGTTATCGCAGCGCCCATTGCTGCACGTTTAGTCGGAAAACTGCCTGCAAGACAGCTTGGAATTGTGGTGGCACTTGCAATTATTGTGCTGAACGCAGTTCAAATCATGCGCGCTTAATTGCAGATTTAAAAGTGATAAATCTCGGCATGAGCCATAAGCTCATTCCAACTAAGTCCTTTTCTTCGTGGCTTAGATAGCGGCTCACCTGCTGCAATCTCTGCAGCGTTAATAGCTTCCCAATCTTTTTGCGTGACCACTGTTTTTCCTTTAAGTAAATCTGAAATATCATCTTTATTCTTTGGCGCGCTTAAATCTTTTCCTAATAGCTCTATAACGGATGTCGCATCTGATTTATTGGTACCGATTACTCCTGATGGACCACGCTTTGCCCATCCAACGACATACATATTGCCCTTAACGCGGCCATCAACGTTTACTACTTTGCCATTTTCAAATGGTATTCCTGGAATATCTAGCGCGTTATAGCCGATAGCTGTAACAACTAAGCCGGACTTAATTGTTTTATCTCCTGTTGGTGTTGAAAATACAACACCTTCCACGTGACTGCTTCCTTGAATCTCTTTTGGTGTGTGTGAGAACAAAAACTCTATTGTTCGCTCATGCTCAGTCTTTTGATTTTGAGCAATAAACAACATCGCATCCAAATTACTCTTAACGTCCTTTTCAGCAGAATCCCCAACTCTTGCTATAGCGGCGGCTATTTCATTTTCATCAATAATCACATTTGTATGCTCTAACTTTGGTAGATCGCGAAGTTCTGGGGAGGTAAAGGCAGCAAATTCTGCTCCTCTGCGAATGGCGATATACACCTTTCTAATTCCGCTTTTTTTAAAGGCATCGATTGCATGATCTGCGGTGTCGGTCGGATCTAGCTCGCTAGGTTCTAGAGCCAATATTCTGGCAACATCCATCGCCACATTGCCTCCACCAATTACTACTGCCGTTTGACTATCCAACGGCACATCAACATCTGCAAAATCAGGATGTGCGTTATACCAAGGAACAAAACTTGCCGCAGATAACGAACCTCTAATATTTTCACCTGGAATACCTAATGTCTTTCCTAAAGATGAACCTGTTGCAACAATTACTGCATCGTATCTTTCTTGTAGTTGATCAACTGATAAGTCTTTACCAATTTCTACATTTGCAAATAGGCGAAAGTTTTCTCCTGTAGCTATTTTTTCAAATACCTTAGAGACAGTTTTAATCTTTGGATGATCGGGTGCAACGCCACTTCGAACCAATCCCCATGGGGTAGGTAGGCGCTCAAACATATCTATATCAAAACTACGATCTTGATCTGCAAGATTATTTAATGCTTGTGCTGCAAAGTAGCCGGCGGGACCTGCCCCAATAATTGCTACCTTGAATCTAGACATTGAGAAAGTCTACCGCCACTCACGCAAGTGCCTCTTCTACTTGGGTGTCTCTAATAGTGAGCAATCTTGGGAAGAATCTAGGCAAAAGTATCTCGGTTAGATAGATTTTACCTATGAGTAACTACGCTATCTCAGATTACGAAGCGTGGGGTGTTTGTGCCCAATCATTGGAGAAATAATGAAGGAATTTAAATTAGCAGTTATCGGTGGAGATGGAATTGGCCCCGACGTGGTTGCAGAAGGTTTGAAAATTCTTGATGCTATTGCAAAAAAATACGAAGTCTCTTTTGTTAAAAGTAATTACAATCTCGGTGCTGGGCATTGGAATCGAACTGGGGAAGCTCTATCTGATGCAACTCTTGCTGAGATAGCAAAAAGCGATGCAATTTTACTAGGAGCAGTTGGAGACCCAACAGTCCCTAATGGAGTATTAGAAAGAGGACTTCTCCTTAAATTGCGCTTTGCCTTTGATCAGTATGTGAATTTGCGTCCTGCCAAATTAATGGACGGAGTGAAATCACCATTAAATACTCAAGAACCAATTGATTTTGTAGTTATCCGCGAAGGAACAGAAGGGCCTTACGTGGGTTCAGGTGGATTCTTGGCGCAAGGAACTCCTCGAGAAATAGCGATCGAAGAGAATATAAATTCTAGATTTGGGGTAGAGCGTGTAACTCGATACGCTTTTGAAAGAGCTTTAAAGCGTGATAAAAAGAAAGTTACAATGGTTCACAAGAACAATGTGCAACCATATGCAGGCACATTGTGGACTAATATTTTTAATGAAATTGCTAGTGAATACCCAAGCATCACAGCCGAGTACCTTCACGCAGATGCTGCAGCTATGTTTATGGTAACCAATCCAGAAAGATTTGATGTCGTCGTTACAGATAACCTTTTTGGTGATTTATTAACAGATATCGCTGCAGCTATCTGCGGCGGCATTGGATTAGCTTCTTCCGGAAACATTAATCCGGAGAAAAAGTACCCCTCTATGTTCGAGCCCGTACATGGATCAGCCCCTGACATTGCTGGCAAAGGAATTGCAGATCCAACAGCGACAATCATGTCCGTTGCTCTAATGCTAGATCACTTAGGACTACACGCTGCAGCAAGTGATGTTGAAGCGGCAGTTGCCAGAGATTTATCCTCTCGTGGGGATAAGAAGCGAAGCACCGTAGAAATTGGTGATGCGTTACTAGCACAACTTTAATTTTTTAAATTACTTAAAACCCCCTGGGGTACACTTATGGCCATGCGTTCAATCTTGTGTGTGCCTGCCAATAGGCAATCAATGGTTGAAAAGTCTTCCCAATATGAATCCGATCAAGTTATCTTTGATTTAGAAGATGCAGTTGTTCAATCAGATAAGGCCGCTGCTCGAAAACTTCTATCAGATTTTTTTCACAATAATGAAGTTCCAACTAAAACTTCGATAAGAGTAAATGAAATAGCAAGCCCCGAATCAGGTAATGATTTGGATTTACTGGCGGGGTTAGATCAGAAAAAATTGTGGTCGGTCATTATTCCTAAGGTTGATTCTTCCGAATCAATAGCTAGATGGGTAAAACTCTTACCGCCTTCAATAAAAATCGAAGCGCAGATTGAAAGTGCAATGGGGTTGATTTCGGCTTCTGAAATCGCAGCGCATCCGCAAGTGATTTCTTTGGCCTTTGGTCCAGTCGACTTTATGCACTCAATAGGAATGCCAAGTAGTGAGCCAGGTATCCCAGAATCAAGCGTCGCAGGCGCACTTCAGTGGCCGCTGCTGCAAATAGTTATAGCGGCACATGCCCACGGAAAATTGGCATACGACGGACCGTTCTTGAAAATAAAGGATCAACAAGAATTTATAAAGTCAGCAGAAATCTCGAGAGCACTTGGCGCAGATGGCAAATGGTTGATTCATCCAAATCAGATTGCCAGTTGTAATGAGATATTTTCGCTCTCTGATGAAGAAATTCAAAATGCCAAACGAGTAATTAATGTATTCCACTCATCAAGCGGTGCTGCTTCCTTAGATGGCTTAATGATTGACGAAGCATCCAAAAAATTGGCAGAACAGATCTTGGAAAGATCTACTCAGATTCGCAAATAGCGATCGGCTCTCCAGTTTTAATCTCATCGCCATCTTTAAAAAAGATTTCAACAATCTTGCCCGCCACTGGTGATGGCACTTCGACGCTAGCTTTATCGGTTTCAACTTGCATTAAAGAATCACCTACTGAAACAACATCACCAACGGCCTTATTCCATTGAACTAAATAAACCTCATCCACAGTGTCGCCAACTCGAGGCATTTTGATTGTCATCTTCATAATTGGCCTACTTTCTCATCTCTTTAAATACATTTGAAAACATATCTTTTGCTGATGGTTCAGGGTCTGCTTGTGCTTGGGTGATTGCTGAATCGACAAGATTTACAATTTTGGTTTTCATCGCTTCAATTTTGGCTTGATCGAGAATTCCCTTCTTGATAAGGGCTTGCTCAGTTAACAAAATTGGATCACGCTTTTGCCAATGTTCGAGTTCTCCGGCTGGACGATAAAGCGCTTGATCTGCACGTGAGTGCCCAGAAAAGCGATAAGTTTTTGCCTCAACAAGAGTTGGTCCATCACCACGGCGAGCGCGATCTACCGCTTCCTGCATCGACGCCTGCACGGCATATACATCCATACCGTCGACCTTGATGCTTGGCATCGCATAGCTTGCTGCACGTAAATGCAAGTCCTCAATCGGAGTTGATAAGTCAATGCGTGTGTATTCGCCATATACGTTGTTATCAATTACGAAAATGACAGGAAGTTTCCAGATAGCAGCCAAATTCAATGATTCATGGAATGCTCCGATATTTGTTGCTGCATCACCAAAAAGTGCAACGCCTACATTCTTTTTCTTTTGGACTTGGAAAGCCAGCGCTGCGCCAACCGCGATTGGCATACCGCCACCAATAATTGCTGATGTTGGAAGCAACCCGACAGTACTGTCACACATATGCATTGAACCGCCAACACCACCGGCACAGCCTGTTGCCTTACCCATAATCTCTGCCATAACTGAATGTGATGAAAGGCCAAACGCCAATGCAACACCGTGGCTGCGATAGGTGGCAGCTAAAACATCATCTGGATTTAAAGTTGTGGCAAGACCAATATCAAGTGCCTCTTGTCCAACACACAAGTGTGTAGTTCCACGAATTAAACCGGCCGCGAATAGCTCATTTGTTCGACGTTCAAATTCGCGAATTTCTAGCATTCGCTCATACCAGGCTAGTTCATTGCCTTTAAGGGCGTTGCGACGTTCTAATGAAGTCATCATTTACTTACCCCTTCAGTGATCCACCATGGTTTTAAGACTTGATTTGATTCGACCGCTGCCTTGAGCGCCGCAGATACATGCACGGCACTTGGGATGTAGCGTGCTTCAAGTGTTCCGTTGTATGGAACAGGAACATCAGGTGCGGTGATTCTAAATGGTGCACATTTCAAAGCAGAAAACGCTTCTGTAGTAGCCGTAGAAATAATCTCAGATCCCCAACCACCAGACCATGGAGATTCTTCAACAACAATTAGGCGGCCAGTCTTTTTAACTGAATTCAAAACAGTTTCGCGGTCCCAAGGAACAAGAGTTGCAAGATCCACTAAATCTGCAGATACCTTGGCATCAGCGATAGCATCTCTGGCCACATTAACCATATTTCCCAGTGCAACAACAGTTACATCGCTACCCTCTTGAAGAACTCGAGCTTTACCAATTTCCATTTTGAGTGAAGTGTCTACTTCACCGCGTTCTGCGTAAAGAATTCGAGACTCAAGAAACATCACTGGATTTTCGTCTTGAATCGCAGCACGGAGTAATGAGTATGCAGATTGTGCATCAGAAGGCTCGATAACTTTCAGCCCTGGTGTAGCTGCTACCCAATTTTCAAGAGTTTGGGAGTGTTGTGTTCCAAAACCTAATCCAGCACCACAAGATGCTCGAACAACCATTGGAACTGTGTATTCGCCTTTAGACAGATAATGCATCTTGGCGCCTTCAGTAACCAACTGATCAAGGGCTACGCCCAAAAATTCCATAAACATGATTTCAATGACTGGGCGCATCCCCATCATTGCAGCACCCACAGCCGCGCCAGTAAATGCCATTTCAGAGATTGGAGTATCGCGTACCCGGACTGGACCAAACTTATCAAACAGCCCTTCAGATGTCTTAAATACACCTTCTGCTGCGGCAACATCTTCGCCAAATAGGATGACGCGCTCGTCGCTTTCCATCTCATCAGATAAAGCAGTAACGATTGCTTGTCTAAATCTCATTGCAGTCATAAGCGCTGTATTCCTCATCTTCGCAAAAAATACCAAAAAATACCTACTGGAAACGATTGCTAGAATACTTCAGGGGTATCGGATAGTCAATATTTAGTAAATAATTAGGTATGGCAATCAAACCGCTGTCAGGAATTCGTGTCCTAGACGCAACCTCAAATATTGCAGGTCCATTTGGTGGATCGATACTGGCAGATCTTGGCGCTGAAGTTACCAAAATAGAAATTCCATCTGGCGATCCTTCAAGATCTATGGCCCCAGTTGAAGGGGATAAGTCTGCATACTTTGAAGTCGTAAATCGGAATAAACTTGTCACAGAAATAGATTTGAAGAGTGTGGCTGGAATAGATCGTCTACACGAGATGCTAAACAATTGTGATGTTTTCTTAACTAATTTTCTTCCAGAGCAATTGAAAGTTCTAGGAATTTCTGCAGAGGAAATCATGGGTAGGTTCCCAGAATTAATCTATGGAAATCTCACCTCTTACGGTTCTGTAGGACAAGATGCTTCGACACCCGGGTATGACGCGACAGTTCAGGCAAGAACTGGAATTATGCATTTAACCGGTGAAGCTGATGGGGATCCGGTACGAGTAGGTGTTTCTATTTTGGATCTTGGATCAGGCACTTGGTTGGCGATGGGAATACTTGCGGCACTTTTGGAACGGAATAAAACTGGCCGAGGATCTCTTGTTGAAACTTCACTTTATGAAACAGGTGTTGCATGGGTCAGTTACCACCTGTCGGCATTTCAAATTTCAAACAATCCTTCAGTTCGTTCAGGTTCTGGGCATCCAACATTTTCACCTTATGGACTCTTTAAAACAAAAGATAATGACATTTGCATTGGTGTTGGTAGTGATGCGGTATTTCAAAGGTTGTGTATTCAAATCGGCCGTGAGGATCTGATTGCGAATGAGTTATATGTTTCCAATGTTGGCCGAGTTAAGAATCGGAAGGCGTTATCTGAAGAAATAGAGCGTGCTCTAGTTGAAAAGCCAGCTACTTATTGGGTGCAGAAGTTAGGTTCAAATGGAGTACCGGCTGACTTATTGGCACTGCCAGAGGCCCTTTTTGATGACCCGCAAGCAAAAGAAGTTGGAATGTTGCTTTTAAACCCCGACAAGAATTCTTCAGTAAAACTCATTCCAGGGTTGCCAATTAAATTTAATGGTCAAAGACCAGAAATATATCGATCAGCTCCACACAAAGAGAGTTAATTACTTTTGTCGGTATTTGTTAACAACATCCTCATTGATTTCAATTCCTAAACCAGGCTTATCGGTTGGAGGGTAAACCCAACCATCGCTATGTGTAAGCGGGGTCAAAACCAAGTCATTTTGCATAGGATTTGGAAGTGGTTTAAATTCAAAGAGTTTGAAGGCTAAACTGCTAAAACTCACTGCAATGCTAGCTGCAGAGACGATCGCTGATGACCAAGCGTGAGCATTTGCTTGTCTTCGCGCTGATTCGATTCTAGAAACAACCTTTGTAAATCCTGTCACACCTTCAACGCGACCAGGATCGATACCAAATACATCACAGGTTCCTGTTGCAAGAATCGCTTCATAACCAGCTACGTTCCATTCGCGTTCACCATAAGCAATTAAAGTTTTAGTTTTGTCCCTTAGTGTTTTGTAGCCTTCTGGATCCCACGCACCTAGAGGTTCCTCGATCCAATCAATGTTGTAATCATCAAATGCTTGAACGCGCTTTACTGCCGTTGCGACATCCCATTTGACTGCGTAGCCAAGGTCAATCATTAATTTCTTATCAGGGCCGATTGCTTCGCGCATTTTCTTAACATATTCAACATCACGATCATGATCAAAGCCAAGATTTGCATTTCCCCGTTTTCCAAAACCTACCTTCATACCTTGAACACCAGAACTCATCCAACCTTGGGCTTGTTCTGCCATCGCTGCAATCGATGAATCATGAGCATGCCCAGATGCAATGGCAGGAAGTTTCTCGTGAACAGGACCGCCTAATAGATTTAACAAACTTGTATTGAGAGCTTTGCCTTTTAGATCCCAAAGTGCGATATCAATTGCTGAAAGAGCGTAAGCTGCTAATCCTCCGCGATATCCATACCACCAGTATCTTTCTTTAATGGCTGTCCAAATACTTTGATTCTCTAATGGCGATCTTCCAATAACAAATTCAGATAGCCCATTGATTAGTGCTGCTACTGCGAAGTTAGCTTCCTTAAATTGCGTTATGGATTCTCCCCAGCCAACAAGGCCATCATCGGTGGTTATCTTGACCAAGCACAAATACCGCTCCGCATTAAAGTCATTCGGTTCAGGATAGGCGACTGGAATCGGCTCAACTTTGACTATTTTCAAAATAATTTCCCCTTAAACTCTTTTCATCCCGAATAACAAGTAATAACCTACTACTAGCCACAGAATTCTTAAAGGGGGATTGACTATATATGTCTAATTTAATTCCAATTATCGATACTCACATGCACCTATGGGAGACAAAACATCCAGAACTGAAATGGGTCTGGTTAGACAAGGATGCATCTCACCCTATTTTGGGAAATATTGATGCGATTAAATCGGTCTCATACACATTAAACGATTTATGGGCCGAAGCTCGATTCTCGGACATCTCAGGTTTTGTGCACGTACAAGCAGCGATCGGTTCTCCGGATCCAGTAACTGAAACAGTATGGTTAACAGAAATGGCCAAGACTGGCCCTGTACCTATGCGAATTGTTGGAGACTCACCATTAGGTGCCCAAGGTGCAATTGCCCAACTCCAACGCCATCAAGAGTCACCTCTATTTGTTGGTGTCAGAGACTTTAATGCTGAAGTTATGTTTAAGGCGCGAGAAATTCAACCAAACTATGAAGAATCACTTAAGTACATGGCCAAGGAAGGTCTCGTTTTTGACCTAGATTGCGAGTGGCAAAACATGGATGAGGCTATTAAGTTGGCCAATCGTCACCCTGAATTACCGATTGTTTTGGAACATATTGGCTTCCCTCGTCAGAGAGATGATGAATACTTCAAGAATTGGAAAGCTGCAATAAATCGACTAGCAGGTTGCCAGAATGTAACAATGAAAATTTCTGGGGTAGGTATGACCGACCCACAATTCACACGCGAATCACTTCGCAAGTGGGCCGAATCATCATTAGAAGCATTTGGTGCAGACCGAACTGTTTTGGGATCGAATTGGCCTGTTGATCGCCTTTTCGTTTCTTATGCCACCATGCTTGATTTCACTAGAGATTACATCTCTAAACTCTCGAAATCTGAGCAAGAGAAGGTTTGCAATAAGAACGCTGCTCGTCTTTATAAATTTTAATTTGTAGATACGAATAGCGAAAGCGGTTTACGCACGGCGAATAACTGTGGGTAAACAATCTCCTGCTCGACCACTCTCATTTGGGGTGCTCTTTTAAGGAGCGCTTCCAATAGTGTTTTGGTCTCCAGGCGGGCAAGCGGTGCCCCAATACAAAAGTGAATTCCATGCCCAAAGCTCGAATGATTCAAATCTTCTCGATCGATTATGAAGGAGTCAGGGTTTGTGTACTTGAGCGGATCGCGATTGGCGGCACCGATCATAAAATGGCAATAGTCTCCCTTTGAGATCTTGTGGCCGGCTATTTCTAAATCAACTGAAGCCACTCGTGACTGTTTAAGGATAGAAGAGTCATATCTGAGGGTTTCTTCAACAGCCGATTCAACTTTCTCTGGATGCAAAAGTAACTTCTTCTTCTCGTCTGGATTATTGTGCAAGGCAAGCATTAAGTTACCAATCAAACCTTCAGTCGTTTCAAATCCTGCGAAAAATAGTTGAATCGTAAGCGCTGCAAGCTCTTCATCTGTTAAGCGCTCTTCGTTGGAATCAGAGATGAGCAACTTGGATAACAAATTATCACCAGGCTTTTCACGAAGCTCATCAAACAAGGAAAACAAGTAGGTTTCGGCTTCGATTGAAGCATCATTGGCTTCCTTGGCTGCGGCGTATGAAACTTGAGCCGATGCACTAAAACCGGCATGTTTGTCAGACCAGCGCCGCACATCTGACTGTCGTTCCTCTGGAATCCCTAACAGCTCGCAAATAACTATTGCGGGTAAACGGAAGGAGAGTTCAGTTACAAAATCAAATTCTTTCTTTGCTAGTGCCTCGGTCAACAAGGAATCGACTATCTTTTCTATTTTTGGTCGAAAAGCCTCAATTGAGCGTGGCGTGAATGACTTATTAACAAGTTTTCTAAGTCGCGTGTGACTTGGTGGATCTTGGAAAACAATCCAATTATTTAAAGTACTAATAATCTTACTAAATTCTTCCTTTTCTTTAGAACTCAGATGCGCCGTTGCAGACGATATACGTTCGCCGGCATTTAAATTCGAATTAGACAGACCTTTTTCAACTTCTGCGTAAGAACTAATAATCCAAGCTTTAATGTCTGGATTCCAAAAAATCGGATTGCTGGCATGAAAATCTCGATAGATCACGTATGGATCATGGAAATATTCTTTAGACAAAAAAGCGCTTGTCATCCCACCATTCTAGCCATTGACCTCAATAATTGGCATATATGTATCTTTTATTTTCTTTGGCATCTGTCTTTAGTACCTCATTAGGTACCTTTTTAACGCGCTCACTAATTACAAAATTACCTGCTTTCCAAATAATTGGACCTCTTTTTTTCCTAAACTCTCTAGGTGCGATCCCCATAGCGTTAGTAGGCAGAAACTGGGTTGTCCCAGACTTTAATCAAATTCTTGGACTTGTAGCGGCGGGCATATTGACTGCTATCGGGGCGATCCTGTTATTTAGTATTGTTGAGCGCGCCCCCGCATCGACTTCTATTGTTGGTGCTTCGTTAAGCCCAGCAATTGTTTTGCTTCTTGCACCAGGTTTTCTCAATCAGAGTTTTTCATTGGTTAGATTCCTACTTGTGGCAACCTTAATTTTCGCTATTCTCTTTCCGATTCGTAGATCAGTACTTGGAATTAGTTCAGTTTCCACTATTTCTATGATGCTAGCTCAGGGAGTTAACGCAGGGGTTTTAGCCATTTTAATAACTACGCTATCTCGCAGTGGCCTGGTTATCTCTGAAGTTCTCTTTGTGCAACAAATTGTTGCCGGATTGGTATGTGTGATCCTTTTCCCAACTAAAGATGTTCCTTTAAGTTCTCTTCCAATTCTGGCTCACCGTGCCATGTACATGTCCTTAGGTTGGATTTTTTATACGCAGGCTTTAAAGAGCGGCGAGACTTTGGTTGTTCAATCTGTTTTGTCATTAATTCCAATTAGCATTTTGGTTATGGAAACGATCACCTATAAAAGAAAACCGCCGAAAGAGGCGGTCATTTCTGCATTGTTAGTTGTGGTTTGTATTTCAACTCTTGTACTCGTTTAGTACATCAACTGTCCGCCTGAGATATTTATTAGCGCACCTGTCATGTAACTCGAGGCTGAAGAAGCCAAGAAAACAACGGCTTGAGAAATCTCCTCTGGTTCGGCAAGTCTTCCCATTGGGATCATTGACATAAAAGCCTTCATTGCCTCAGCGCTTTGCCCATCGGTTAACATGCTTGTATCGACGCCACCTGGAGCGATTGCGTTGATTCGTATTCCTTCTGGGGCAAATGAACGCGCTAAACCTCGCGTCATAGAGACAATACCGCCTTTACTGGCCGCGTAAACAACCGAGCCACCAAAGCCTCCCGTCCACCAGCCCTGCGATGAAAAATTCACGATCGCGCCTTTGGTCCCGTTGGCTTTCATAACATCGCGCGCGGTTCGGTTTAGGAAGAAGGTCGCTTTGAGATTTGTGTCTAACTGGAAATCCCAATCTTCCTCCGTGACTTCATCAACTGACGCTCTTCGTTGTAGAACGGCGGCACAATGAGCTAGTGCTTGGAAACCACCCATCGAATGCGCTTTTTCGAATAGATTCTTATGTTTATCAAGTTGCATCAAATCTAAAGAATAAGTTGCATGCCCAGACCCTGGAAGAGTTTTGATTAACTCGTTAAGAGAATCCTCTTTAAGGTCAACCGCCAATACATGTGCGCCAAGGTCGGCGAATGCAAAGCACACCGATTTACCAATGCCACCAGTTGCGCCTGTAACAACGACGCACTTACCCTTTAAGTCTTCGCCGATACTAGACATTAAGCTCTGGTGTTATTTAACTTGGCTCTAATTGAGTCAAATGAAACCGCAATGATCAACATTAAACCTTGAGCAATTCTCTGCCAGAATGTTGGTACGTCCATAAGGATTAGTCCGTTGTTTAAAACTCCAACAATTAGTAGACCTAAAACGGTTCCAAAAATAGATCCACGGCCGCCTGCCAGGCTAGCTCCTCCAAGCACAATTGCTGTAACTACTTGTAACTCTAAACCGAGTCCAGAGTTTGGAGATCCTGCAGAGAGCTGTGAAGTAAGTACTGCACCTGCAAGGGCAGAGGCCACTGCGGATAAAACGAATGTTTGGAAGATGATTCGATTCGAACGGATTCCAACCACACGAGCTGCATTTGGATTAGAGCCGATTGCATAGATTGAGCGGCCAAACTTGGTATAACGAAGCGTGATTGCGCCCAACAATGCAAGTCCAGCAAAAATTACAACCGGCAGTGGAATACCAACTGGTTGAGCAGTTCCCAACCATTCGAAGTCATTCATTCCAACGGTTTGACCGTTTCCGATCAAAAGAGCAACGCCATATAGGAAGCCAAGTCCCCCTAGTGTTGTAATTAGAGAGTTAACACCAATCATTGTGACAATAACCCCGTTAAAGCAACCAAAAGCCAAACCGAAAAGCAAAACTGCAAGCAACCCAATAACAATTCCATGTGCATTCACAACTTGGGCAAGAATCATGCCAGAAACGGCAGCAGCTGATCCAACAGATAAATCAATGTGACCAGCGATAATAAGAAACGTAGATGGGATACAAACGATTCCTGTTACTGCCGCATTTGCCAGAATATTCCTAAAGTTTTCAACTTGTAAGAAGTATTCACTTGCAAATGAAAAATACATAATCATTAGGATCAAAACTGCGATTAGCGGAGCCGAGTCAGGAATTTTGCGCTGACGCTTTGCGCCTTCTTCACTGTTCTGAGGAACTTTTTTGCTTCTTAGTTTTTCCACTTAACTGCTCCTAACTTGACGCTGCGATTAAATTACTTGCATGGACATGATCATCTGTAAACTCTGCTGAAATTTCACCTCTCGAAATTACTAGAGCTCGATCGGCAATCAGGACAACTTCTTCATAGTCTGAAGTGGCAATAAGGACAGCAACGCCACTTTCTTTGGCTTGTTGGCGAATTATGTTATAAATATCCCGGCGCGCACCTACGTCAACGCCTCGAGTTGGTTCGACAAGTAGCAAGACATTGACTTGTGCCTCAAACCAACGACCCAGAAGCACTTTCTGTTGATTTCCACCAGAAAGAGTTGCAATTTCTTGGCTAGGGCCTCTGCGAGCACTGATGCTGAGTGCCTCAGCCCATCTTCCAAAGGCTTTCTCTTCCGTCTCTTTTTTTACGAATCCAAACTTTGCCATCTTATTCCAGGAGCTAACAGAGAGATTTTCAGCAACAGAACGTGAGGCGAAAGAACCAAGGCGTTGTCTGTCGGCGGGCAAAAAACCAATTTTGCGGGAAGTTGAGTCTTCCGGAGATTCTGGCGTGAAAATCTCACCAGAAATTTTTATTTCACCACTAACAATTTGTCGTAAGCCAAAAATAGATTCCAGAATTTCAGATGTTCCTGAACCAATCTTTCCAAACAAGGTAACAACTTCACCCTCTTTAACATTTAAAGATATATCTTTAAATATGTGGCCGTCAGAAAGGTTATCAATCTCAAGAACAACTTTCTTTGGCTTTGAAACTACAGGTCTAACATTTCCCGAAGCTTCGTGTCCCAACATAGCCGTGACCATGTCTTGACGAGTCACATCTTTCGCATCTTTAGTAAGCACAGAATTGCCATCGCGAAGGACTTGAACTTGATCTGCCACCCTGCTTACCTCATCAAGTCTGTGGGTTATATACACCATGCCTACGCCCTGTGATTTAAGTTGGCTCATTACATTAAACAAACGCTCTACTTCAATATTTGAAAGTGCTGCTGATGGTTCATCTAAAACCAAAATTTTAGCGTTTTGAATTAATGCTCTCGCGATCTCAAGCAGTTGACGTTCACCAACTCGAAGCGACCCAGCTTCTGCATCAAGTGGGATATGTACTTCAAGTCGATCTAAAACTTCTTGTGCTTTATCCCTTAATTCTTTCCATGCAATTTTTCCACCTGTTGTTGGCCATTGCCCGAGAAAAATATTTTCGGCAACAGTCAGGGATGGCGCATCATTTAATTCTTGAAAAATCATTCGAATTCCAAGGTCTCGAGCACCGTAAACATCAAGCCCTGCGTACTCAACACCGTTCACTTTAATTTTTCCTTGGGTCGGGCTTATGTCTCCCGCCAAGATTTTTACGAGGGTGGATTTACCTGCTCCGTTTTCCCCGAGAAGTGCTACCACTTCTCCGGCGTTAACAGATAAATCCACCCCATGTAAAACCTCCACACCGTTATAGGATTTTTTGACGCCTTCTAAACGAATAAGTTCCGTTGAGGTAGACATCCGCAAAAATCCTTTCTAGTGGTTGGTTATTTAATAAATGCGTTTATTAAGCGCACTTTGCCTTTGAAGCTGGGAATAGCTTAAAGACGTTATCTGCATTCACAGCAACGTGCTTGATCTTCAACTGGAATGGAACCTGCTTGCCTTTGATTAAGTCAAGTAGGTAAGGAACTCCAATTTCGCCGTAACGCTCTGGGAAGTATGCAGTTGCACCAATCCAGTTTTTGTTCTTTGCAATATCGCAATGTGCAGAAGCTGCTGCTCCTTGTGAACCAGCGTAGATGTCTCCATCACGACCGATTGCCTTTGCTGCAGCAAATGCGCCCTGGATTCCTTCGTCATTGATTGCAACAACTGCAATCTTCTTAGCGTTAGGAAGTGTAGTTAGAGCATCCTTCATCTTTGCAAGTGCTGGTTCTAGACGGCCTGCATCGATTTGAATCAATTTGTCGCCAATCTTTCCACAAACAGACTCGAAGCCTGTGCGGTATCCGCCCATACGAGCTGCGTTTACAACACCTACACCGTAATCTTCAAGTGATATAAATGAATCGAATTGACAGTTAAAGGTCTTCTTAAAGTAATTTCCAAGAGCCTTACCTGTTACTTCACCTGCGAATGAGTTATCAGCACCCATGAAGGCTTTCTGGCATGGATCTTGTTCGATATCAATTGCAATGACCGGAACCTTTGGTCCTGCCTTACAAATTGATGCAGATGCAGATGCAACTGGCTGGAAGTTCAAGTAACCCTGAACTTTCTTTAACTTAAATGTCTTTGCGCAGTTCAGTGCTTTTGCAGCGTCAAGCTTGGAGTCGCAAAAAATTAACTTTGCTCCTGCTTTCTTAGCCTCACGTTCGATTGAATCATGAACGTCTTTACCGAATCCGATTGCATCATCTAATCCAATTAGGCCGATTGTAATTCCCTTACCGCTACCTGGTACGGCTTTACGGAATTCGTACTGACCAGCTGTTGCTGGCTGCATTGTCGATCCGACTATTGCTGCGATAAATACGCCAATAGCAGCGGAACGAAGATTGATCTTTGATTTCATTCTGTTTACTACCTTTCCAATTGCCTCGTTTGGCTAGGTGAGTAGGGGCGGATCCCCTTACGCCTCCATCGCCGCAACTGGAATCCTTTCCTGCCCCCATAATTCTGTCAATAGAGAATGCAGTTTTTTCCTACAGATTCCTAGCTAAAACCGGCCCATAAATAACGATTAGTTATAAATCAACCCTATTTTATTACTTTGCTTCGGTGACTCTTTCGGCAATGCGATAGCGATTTATATAGTCTCGGTTTAACTCCCAACCAAGGCCAGGAGCATCGCTTAATTGCATATAGCCATCTTTAAGGTGCGGGCGATTTGCGATCATATTGTGCCAAATTGGATCTCTCTTTGGATGAAAGAACTCCAAATAAGTTCCGTGAGGAATGGAAGCTAAGAGATGAGAGGCTACCTGCGGCTCTTCGTGATGTGCCATTTTGACGTCATAAACCGTCGCAATCGCAGCTGCTCGACGCCACTCAGTTGGTCCACCAGACCATGACGAATCAAAATTACAAAAATCAATTGAACCCGTTTCCATTAAATCGCGGCATCCTGCGGCGGAAAACTCGGTTTGCCCAGCAGTAACTGCAACGTTTCCCACATATCTAACATCTCGCATTGCTTTCTTATCGTTTTGCCAAATACAAGGCTCTTCAAACCACAAAAGATTGTCATCAGCGACAAGATGTGAGAATTTAATCGCTTGAGGAACGGTGTATCCCTGATTAGCATCAACTGCAATACGAAAATTATCTCCACCGACTTTTCTGGCTCGCTTAAATCGTTTTGCGTCTTCCTCTGGTTCAAGTCCACCGATTTTGAACTTCATTCCAGCAAATTGCTCGCTTAATAAATACTCGACTTCCTCCTCGATTGACATGTCACTACCGTAATATCCGCCAATTGTGATTACTGGAATCTTCGAACGGTATCCACCCCATAACTTCCAAAGTGGTGCGTTGTAAGCTTTTCCTAATAAATCCCAAAGGGTTACATCGATAGAAGCGGTCGCAACCAAACCCAAACGGCGATCGCGCAAAATATCCCAAGTTGCTGGGCGGCATAGTTCCCAAATCTTTTCTATCGCCGATGCATCTTGTCCCAAAATCCTAGGCGCTAACTCTTCATGAATAATCGCATCAATTTCCAATAGGCCTGCATCCTCATCGCCGGCGTAGGCTTCTCCGACTAACCCTGACTTAGTAAAAATACGCGTGATTGTTGTTGACCTGTGCGTCATTTTGTAGTGACTGCCTTTATAAACCGTCTCAAGTGGAACACGTACAGATTCGGTTTCTACGCGAGTAATTGTCAGGTCCTGCACACTAATCCTCCTCTGGCTGGAAACGATTCCTAATTCTAAGCCTGCCAACGACATTGTCAATACTGTTCAAAGGAATCATTTCTGGAAATTTTCCAGAAATCATTTTCATACCCTTTGCTTTAGGTCTAATGTGATCCGCTATGAAGCACAATCGAGTAACGATTCATCACGTAGCCAAGAAAGCTGGAGTGGCGATCTCTAGCGTCTCACGTGTGTTATCAAATCATGCAGATGTTTCAGATGATATGCGGATAAAAGTTGAAAAGGCTGTTTCTGAATTGGGATACGAGCCAGATTATTTGGCGCAGTCCCTTCGAAAAGGTGCAACCCAAACTATTGGTTTTATGATTCGAGACATAACTAATCCGCTTTTCTCAATCGTCGCACAAAGCGCAGAGTTTGAACTTCGCAAGGCTGGTTACTCAATAATTCTGATTAATTCGCACGGCGACAGCTCTGTCGAGAAGGAAAACTTTTCTCTTTTCAAACGTCGACGCATAGATGGAATCATTGCTTCCTTGGTCTCTGAAGATGCGGCTCAGACAAAATCTATTATCAATAACCTTGGCATCCCTATTGTTCTGTTGGATAGAGAAATTGCCGGTCTAAAGGCAAGCGCAGTTATTTGCAATCATTCCATTGGGGTTAAAGAAGCAACTTCTGACTTAATTAAGAATGGTCATAAACGAATTGCTTTTGTTTCAGGAATGAAGGATCTACTCATAACTAGGAGCCGACTTAAAGGTTTTGAAGATGCTTGCACTGAAGGAGGGATTAAAATTGACCCGAGCTATTTAAGATTGGGTAAATTCTCAGAGGATTACTCATACCATGAAATTTTGGATTTATTTGGAAGTAAGAAAAAACCAACTGCGATCGTTGCCGGAGGAATTGGAGCGTCCGCGGGTGCATTGCGCGCGTTAAAGGATTTGAAGTTAAAAGTGGGTAAAGATGTGGCATTTATTGCCGTAGACGAATGGCCTATGTTTGATCTATTGAGCAGCGATCTTTCTTCGGTTTATCGCGATCCTGATGAGATTGGCCGAGAATCTGCAAGACTTATCTTAAATTTAATTACTGGTGGGCCAACTTCACAGGCCGTAGTCCAAACTCATTATCGGAAGCGAACAAGTAGTAGGAGAGTATTAAATGGATAAGAAATTGCGAGGTGATGCCTTGCTAAATGTGCTGGCAAGAGACCCAATTATCGAAGATAACGCCCGGTTAGAAACTCTTTTTATGGATTTTGTCGCAGAAGCCACTCTTGGTCAGAGCCGATATCCAGGTAACCTCCAATTACTCACATCAGGAATTACAGATCGAGCAGTTCGCTTAGGGCTTCTATGTAGTGCGCGAGACATGGATGATGTCGACTGGATTGTTCTGACGCATCCCGGATCAATAATTTGGCCCGTTGCTGTTTCAATTGGAGTTGAAAAGAATCTAACCCTAAAAAAACTGTTTGATGCGGCTGCATACGGCTACCGTACTGGTGCAACGATCGCAAACTTCTTCGGGAAAAGTCATCGCGCAAAATGGCACGCTACTTCAACCAGTGGTGCTTTTGCCGCAACGACAACTGCTTCGATCGCTTTAGGTTTAACAGTTGAGCAACATATAAACGCTCTTCATATATGTGCTGCCAACATTGGGGGCTCGCCGCAAGCGGGATTTGAAAGACGTGGTGCACCGCAGACAAATCGTGGTGCAGCTATTTCTTTAGGAATTGCTAGTGCGCATGGCGCACTGCTGGGCGCCCCAAATGTTGAAGATATTTGGGATGGTCCACGCGGATTAATAGAAATGTTTTTTGTTGAAGCAGAAAATACTGAACTGCTTAACGGTGTTGATGCTGCACAACTTCGGTTAATTGATACAAATGGATTTACACACTCTGCGGTGGTGGCTGCAGAAAAAATCCTAAAGAAAAACTCTGGCACAATAAACTCGATCACTGTGGTGCTACCTGTATCGGTGCAAGCAGTATTGGACGGTTCCAGGGGTGGGCCGTGGTGGAATCCAGCTCATGCCGTTGCTGCACTTTTTGAATCAGAAGACCCCACCAAACTTACAACTTCTACAAAGTTTCTTAGTTTGACCTCTTTGGAATACGCAGATATTCCAATTGGATCAGGTCGAGTCCGAGTTTCAACTGATTCTGGCTTTTATGAAGAGTTCGTAGAGATGGCACCAGAAGAAATTATTTGGCGACAAAAAAAGTGGAACGAAGCAAAAATTACAGATTCAAATGAAGCTTATAAGCGATGCTCTAGTTTCCCGCTGGCTGCACTTCGATAGACGATATCTAGGGCTTCAACAGTTCTTGCTCCTAGTTCTCCAGGTGAGTAATTCTTAAATTTCTGACCTTTTCCAGCAGCAACCAGCGCATCGATTGGGCCTTCACAGTTATAGAACCCGGCGTCATCATCGAGATCTAATCTAATGTTTTCACCTTTGTAGTAAAGCCAAACTGCGGCTCGTTCGAGATCCACAAGAATTTGCCCATCTGAACCAATCGCTCTCAATTCGAGCGCATGATAAGCCTTGTGTGCAGGCGTATGTGCAGATCCACCAGAGACCGCACCTATTGCACCGTTATCAAATCTGTATGCAATTGCATCATGCATTTCAACTGGTGCGTTCATCGGCGCTGACATAAGAGCAAAAGCAGATTTAGCACGTGCTTCCGTTAGCCAGAGTCCCATACCGAGTGCGTGTGACAGCTGTGCTTGACCATATCCACCGCCAGATAGTTTTGGATCGGTCCAAGTTTTCTGATCAGGTAGCGCGTCTGGATCGGCATCTGGATAGGCACCAGTATTTGAAAGTAATTCACGAGTTGCCGATGACATGTGAATAGTTAGATGTTCAAGCTCCCCAATGCCGTACTTTTCCATTAATTCTTTTGCTTCACGCATCATTGGCATGTAATTCCAGCCGAATGAAATGATCAATTCTTTGCCTACTTTTTTCGCGATTTTATCTATATCCCAAGCGTCTGCAGGATCAATAGTTACGGGCTTCTCGCACATCACATGTGCGCCAGCTTCGAGAGCGGCTTTAGCATGTTCATGGTGTAAACCAGTTGGACTGCCCACTACGCAAATGTCGATTCCGGCATTTAAAACATCGCGATAATCTTCTGAAGCAACTTTGAAGCCGTATTGCTTGGCAATCTTTTCTAGAATTTCAGGTCCTTTTCTAGAAACTCCCACAAATTCAAGATCGTCATGCTTCATCAAGTTAGGAAGATGCGACGCCAAGGCCCAGCTACCAGCACCGATTACGCCTACACGCACTTTTGCCATTATTTTCTCTCTTTCCCTTTTCCTTTGCCTAAGTATCTTATATTCTTGTGAAACATCAAGCCCCCCTGAAAGGTTTTTTACCGACCGGGGTCAAATATTTCTACTTGGATCTAATGGAGAGGCATAATTTAAATGGAAAGAGTTTGTTTTACTTTCGACATTTATGACGGAATGGTCGCTGAATACGAGAAGCGCCATGACGAGATTTGGCCAGAATTAGTAGACGCGCTCAAGGAATGTGGATTTACAAATTACACAATTTTCCGACGTGGCTTAACCGCAGTGGGATATCTAGAAGCGGTTCCAAGTAAAGCGGTTGCTTTCGAAAAGCTATCCCATTATGAAGTTAACGGTAAGTGGGCTAAGTGGTTTGAAGAAGTAATTGTTAATTTAACCGATGGCAAAGGAAATCTTTTGGAGCTTAAGGAGATTTGGCGCTTAGAAGAATAAGCGTCCTTAATTTCTAAATTGATCTGGCGGAGACGAGGAGATTTGAACTCCTGAAGGCTTTAACACCTTACCTCGTTAGCAGTGAGGCGCACTCGACCGGGCTATGCGACGTCTCCAAGTACGGGATTAGTTTATCCTAATTATTTTGAGGGAATCCCAAGTTAATCCCGCCATGGCTTGGATCTAACCAACGGCTTGTAACAACTTTGCCCCGCGTGAAGAAATGAACTCCCTCAGCGCCGTGGGCGTGAGTGTCTCCAAACAAAGATGCTTTCCAACCACCAAAGGAATAATAGGCAGTAGGAACTGGAATTGGAACATTAATTCCAATCATTCCAACTTGAATTTCATTTTGGAACTTTCTGGCAGCGCCACCATCGTTAGTAAAAATTGCGGTGCCATTGCCATATGGATGAGCATTAATAAGTGCAACACCTTCGTTATAGGTTTTCACACGAACAATACTTAACACAGGTCCAAAAATCTCTTCTTTATAAATACTCATTGATGAATCAACACCATCAAACAAAGTTGGTCCAAGCCAGAAACCATTTGATTCGCCATTAACTTTCGGATTGCGACCATCGACAACTAGCTTTGCACCTTGTGCAACACCGGCTTCTATATATGAAGCCACTTTGTCTCGGTGAACACGTGTAACAAGTGGGCCCATGTCTGCCCCTTTTGTTCCATCACCTGTATTGAGCTTTGACATTCTCTCTGAGATTTTTTGAATGATCTGATCGGCAATTGGTTCTACTGCAACTAAAACCGAAATGGCCATACATCTCTCACCGGCAGAACCAAATCCAGCATTTACTGCTGCATCTGCTGCTAAATCAAGATCGGCATCTGGCAAGACCAACATGTGGTTTTTTGCGCCACCTAAAGCTTGGATGCGTTTTCCTTGCGCAGTTCCTTTTTCGTAGATATAGCGCGCAATAGGTGTTGAACCAACAAAAGAAATTGATTTAACATCAGGATGTTCAATTAAGCGATCAACTGCGACTTTATCGCCGTGGACAACGTTAAATACCCCGTCCGGCAATCCTGCTTCTTTCCACATCTGTGCAATTAAATTAATTGCAGAAGGATCTTTCTCGGATGGCTTTACTACCACTGTGTTTCCTGCAGCAATAGCAATTGGGAAGAACCACATTGGAACCATCGCAGGAAAGTTAAATGGAGAGATAATTGCAACCACACCTAGGGGTTGGCGAATTGAGTAGACATCTACCTCAGTAGATACACCTTCTGAATATCCACCCTTAAGCAGGTGTGGGATTCCACATGCGAACTCGACTACTTCTTGGCCCCTAGTAACTTCACCTAGCGCATCAGATAAAACCTTGCCGTGTTCAGCAGTAATCAGTGCGGCAACTTCCTCTTTACGCGCATTTAAAATCTCTCGGAAAGCAAAAAGAATCTGTGTGCGCTTTGCTAAAGAAGTCGATCGCCACTCTTCAAAAGCTTTCTGCGCCGCACCTACTACTTCATCTACGACTGCATTAGATGCAAAATCAACATGGCCTGTGATTTCACCCGTGGCTGGGTTAAATACTTCACCAGTTCTATCTACTTTTCCATTCCATGAAGTTCCGTTGACAAAGTGTGTAATTCTCATGCATCTGCTCCTGTGTAATGATGAGAAATAGTTGCAAAAGCTTGATCTAACACAGCAATTCCCTCTAATGCCTCTTCTTTAGAAACATTACATGGAGGTACAACGTGCATGCGATTAAAGTTTGTAAATGGAAAAACTCCCAATTTCTTAGTTGCTGCAACTAATTCATTCATCGCAGGACTTGATGCACCATAAGGTGCAAGGGGTTCGCGCGATTTACGATCGCTCACTAAATCCAATGCCCAGAAAACACCCAAGCCACGAACTTCGCCAATTACTTTATGTTTTTTTGCTAATTCACGAAGTGCTGGGCCAATTACCTTTTCGCCTACCTCTGCAGCATTTTCAACTATTTTTTCATCTGCCATCACTTTAAGAGTTGCTACTGCTGCAGCGCATGCAAGGGGATGTCCAGAATATGTAAGACCGCCTGGAAATACCTGCTGATCAAAAGTTGCAGCGATTGCATCAGAGATAATTACTCCACCTAGTGGCACGTAACCTGAGTTAACACCCTTTGCAAAAACAATTAAGTCAGGTGAAGCAGCCGAATGTTGGTAAGCAAACCATTTCCCGGTTCTTCCAAATCCACACATAACTTCATCGGCGATCCAGATAATTCCATACTTATCGCACAGAGCGCGCACACCTTCTAGGTAGCCTTTTGGTGGAATGAGTACTCCAGCGGTTCCAACAACTGATTCAATCAAAATAGCAGCAATAGTATTTGGACCTTCAAACTTAATGACATCTTCTAGGTGTTTAAGTGCGCGAGCGCACTCTTGCTCTTCACTTTCTGCCCAAAAAGCTGTTCGATACAAATATGGCCCGAAGAAATGAACGTGGCCGTATGCAAACTCGTTTGGCCAACGTCTTGGATCTCCTGTTGCAGAAATCGCCGATGTTGTATTGCCATGATAGGAGCGATAGAAAGATAAAACTTTGTGGCGATGTGTGTGAATACGAGCCATGCGAATCGCATTTTCAACACCATCTGCTCCGCCATTTGTAAAGAAAACTTTGTTCAAATGTGATTCTGCTCTGTCGGTAATTAACTTAGCAGCATTGCTCCGAGCCTCATTAGCGTGCTGCGGAGCTACTGTA
>WLEB01000011.1 GCA_009704505.1 Actinomycetota bacterium
CGAATATGAATTGGTTGATTCATGAATCGACGAGCTAACGCAATGATGTCACCAGGCATGGTCGCAGAAAACAACATTGTCTGTGCGCGGTTTGGCGTGCTTGCTAAAATCTTTTCAACATCTGGCAAAAAACCTAAGTCCAACATTTCATCTGCTTCATCCAAGACCAAGCGAGAAACTTCCTTAAGTTTTAATTGACCCTGCCTAGATAGATCAAGCAATCGCCCAGGTGTTCCAACAACAATTTCTACACCTGCCTGCAACGCTTCAATCTGCGGTTCAAATGCCCGCCCGCCATAGACAGCTAAAGTTCTAATGCCGCGATTTGCAGCAAGCTCTTCAATGTCTCGTGTGACTTGAGTGCATAGCTCGCGAGTTGGAACAACGATTAAAACTTGAGGCAAACCCTTTTTTTCAAAGCTTTCCCATTCAACATCATTGGGTGCAATGACTCGCTCGATGACAGGAATACCAAAAGCTAGAGTTTTTCCAGTTCCGGTCTTTGCCTGACCAATAACATCGCCATCTGCCAATGCAATGGGAAGAACCATCTCTTGAATAGCAAAGGGCGCTAAGAAACCATGGGCATGCAATGCCTCGATCGTTAGGCTGCGAAGTGGAAGCTCTGCAAAAGTTAAAGCCACGTTATAAAACGCCGCAATTGAAAGAATGCGGATTCACAATTGAACTCATAAAGCCCATCCTATCGGGTTTAAGTCAGTGGAAACCCTGAAATACCTCGCCACATGAGGCTATGAACAAGTTCGACTGCATTTTCTTTGGTTAATTTACTATCGCGCTCCAACCAATGACGAGCGGTAACTTGGGCATATCCAATCATTCCCACACCAATGAGCATTGATGCTTCCTTTGATAACCCAGTGTCGATTGCAATAACCGCACTTACCGCTGCTGCGCAGTCATATGTCATGCGATTTAGGCGCTCATGTACTTGAGGTTCAACACTCATGTCACTTTCAAATAAAAGTCTAAACGCTTCACCCTCTTTTTCGATAAAAGAAAAATAGGTGTTTACAGTTGCATAGACACGATCTTTGTTATCTGGTGTCGATGCAATAGCTTTTTGAATTTCAAAGACCAAAGAGTCAATGTGAAGATCAAGGACTGCAAGATATAAATCTAATTTTGAGGGAAAATGCTGATAAAGAACGGGCTTGGAGACTTTTGCGCGATCTGCAATCTCATCCATTGCAGCAGAGTGATAACCCGCTGTAGTAAATACTTCCAAGGCTGCCGACAGTAATAAAGCCCGACGCTCATCTCTTGGTAAGCGCGACTTGTTGATAATCTCTGCATTACTCATTTGCGCAATCGTACGGCAGAATTGCCCATTGTGAACCACTCATATGAAGGAATTCGTATCCTCTTGGTCCATGCACACCCTGATGATGAAACGATCAACAACGGGGCGACTATGGCCAAGTATGCCGCCGGTGGTGCAAGCGTAACCTTGGTTACTTGCACACGTGGTGAAGAAGGTGAAGTACTTGTACCCGAGCTTTCTCATCTTGCAAGTATCCATAAAGATCAACTTGGCCTTCATCGCGAAGGTGAACTTGCATTAGCAATGAAAGAATTAGGAATCAGTGATTTTAGATTTCTTGGTGCACCATCAGTAAAGTTTCGAGACAGTGGCATGATGGGAACCGAACCAAACAATAGAGCTGACGTATTTTGGCAAGCCAACATTGATACCGCAGCACAGTATTTGGTTGAAGTTATTGAAGAAATAAAGCCACAGATCATGATTACCTATGATGAATTTGGTGGTTACGGACATCCTGATCACATTCAAGCACACCGGATTGCAATGCGAGCCTCCGAAATTGCGAATTGGCAGATTCAGAAAATTTATTGGAACACAATGCCAAAATCAGTTTTGGCACAAGGAATTGCCAAGATGAAAGAAATTGGATCAGATTTTTTTGGAGCAGAAACAGTTGATGACTTGCCCTTTGCAAAAGATGATTCATTTGTTACGACTTTAGTAGATGGAAGCAAATTTGTAGATAAGAAACTTGCCGCAATGAAAGCACATGAAACTCAAATCTCTCTAGATGGGCCATTTTTTGCGCTATCAAATAACTTAGGCTTACAGATTTGGGGAGATGAGTACTACACACTTGTAAAGGGTGAGAAGAGTGAGCCATTTGATAGTCAAGGCCGCGAGACAGATTTAGCTTCTGGAATTATCACCAAATGAAGTACCTCTACTCCGTACTTTTTGGACTGGCATTAGGTGCAAGTTCTGTCTTTGTTCACAGTTTGTATCCGCCCTTTGGATTAATCCTTTCAATTGCAGGTGCCAGTCTTGGAGTTTGGGCATCTGGAAGACAATGGGGTGGTCGCACATTTCGATTGATCGTTGCAATTGTTTGGGCAATCGTAGTTTTGCGCGCAGGATTTCCAGGATTAAATGATGAGTACTTGATTCAGGGCGATGGCTTAGGTACTTCACTGTTAAACATTGGTTTTATTGCAATCGTAATTGCAATCATCATGCCTCTTTAGTTTTTCTATCTACCGAGTCAGAGATTAAGACCAGGTTTGCCCCTCAGGGGTATCTTTGATTATCAGACCTAAACCCTCGAGTTGAACCCGCAGATCATCACTGTCTGACCAACGTTTTTCACTTCTTGCAATAGATCTAGCATCCAAAAGTTCTTTCATCTGCTCTGTCAGGGTTTTTTCTTCAACGCCTTGATCAAGATTTAAACCTAGAATTTGATCTGCGTACATAAATAATGCGCGTTTATTTTTCTGATCACTTTTTTCAATTGCGCGCAACCGAATCAGAATCTTTGGTGTATCAATGTCGTTGTTGATCGCTGACTCTATTTCAGAATCCACTTCCCAAAGATTCACACTTGGTTCACTGCCTGCCCATTCAGAGAGCTTGCCCCGCCAGCGAAGAAGTAGCTCATGAGCGGCTTGAATAGAGCTCCACGTTAAATCCATTTGAGATCGATATCGATTTTCCAAAAGACACAGTCGAAGTGCAAGTGGATCTAAACCACGATCAATCACATCCTGAAGCAAGAGTACATTTCCCGAACTCTTCGACATCTTGCGACCTTCGAATAAGAGATGCTCGCCATGAACCCAAATATCAACGCTCTCTTGTCCAGTAATTGCATTTGATTGAGCGCGTTCATTTTCATGATGTGGAAAACGAAGGTCTATTCCTCCAACATGAACATCAACGTGAGAATTTAAAATCTCCATAGACATCGCCGAACATTCAATATGCCATCCAGGAAACCCTGGTCCCCATGGTGAGGGCCAAATCATTTCTGATCTTTTGCCTGCAGCTTTCCAAAGCGCCCAATCGGCATGAAATCTTTTCGCTGTATCTTCAGAAACTTCGTGCTTATGTCCCGGTTTAAGTGCATCAATTCGATTGCCACTTAACTCCCCATAGCCGGGATAACTATGGGCATCAAAATACACAGAGCCATCGTTACCCAGATATGCACAACCTTTTTCCATTAACTCTGCAATCATCGATTGCATCAATTCAATCGATTCGCTTGCCTTTGGATAAACCATTGCTTTTTTAATGTTTAAGCGAGAGAGATCTTGATGGAATTTCTCTTCATATTTTCGAGCGATTTCGTAAGGATCGATTTTTTCAATCAGTGCCTGGGTTAGAATTTTGTCGTCTTCCTGAAAATCCTCGCTCATATGTCCAACATCTGTAATGTTTTGGACCAGCGAAACTTTAATCCCAGAAAGAGTTAATGCACGTGAGATCAGGTCTGCAAGAAGGAAAGATCTTAGATTTCCCACATGCGCATCTCGATACACCGTGGGCCCACAGCAATACATTGAGGTCGCGCCATTATGGCTTGCAACTTCTTTAAGCCCTCGAGATTTGGTGTCATATAAACGAAGAGTCATTTCTTTGCTATGACCTCTCTCCAGATGAATATCTCACTATGAGAGAATTCAATTAACTCTTCATGGCGATTTCTTAACGTTGTAGGGCTCTGTAGATAGCCAACGATGTCACGAAAACCACCTTCGGGATCGTGCAAGCGAATACTCACCCTTTTTCCAATAAGGGCAGCAAAGGTGGACTCTAGCTCTGAGGGCATGTGCCTACGATAAACCGAACAAGCAAATCTGGCGATGTAGGTGAGGTACGCGTTAGAATTGTGCCAATCAATCACCATAAAATCTGGAGGCCTGTTGTGACCTATGTGATCGCCCAACCTTGTGTCGATGTTAAAGATAAATCCTGCATCGAAGAATGTCCGGTGGATTGCATCTATGAAGGTGACCGCATGCTCTACATCCAACCGGATGAATGTGTGGACTGTGGTGCATGTGAGCCAGTCTGTCCAGTTGAAGCAATTTATTATGAAGATGACGTCCCTGGTGTTTGGAAAGAGTTTGGTGCCGTCAATACAGAATTTTTCGTTGAGATTGGTTCACCAGGTGGTGCAAGTAAAGTTGGAGCTACCGGTAGCGATCATCAGATTGTTACTGCACTTCCGCCAAAGAGCGAGTAACAATTGAGAGCACAGCTCCCAGATTTTCCATGGGATGCGTTGGTGCCATTTGGTGACAAGGCGCGTTCACATCCCAATGGGATTATCGATTTGTCACAAGGAACTCCAGTAGATCCAACTCCAGAGTTCATTCAAAAAGCTTTTCGCGATGCATCTAACTCACCTAGCTATCCATTTACTGCAGGAACTAGTGAACTTCGCGAGGCAATTAAAACCTGGGCAACTAAACGTTTAGGTGCAACTGGAGATTTTGATGTTCTACCGGTTATTGGTTCTAAAGAGTTGGTTGCTTGGCTGCCAACAATTCTTGAAGCAAAAAAGGTATTGATTCCTGAAATTGCATATCCGACATATCACGTAGGGGCATTGCTGGCTAGTGCGCAATCCATTCCTGTTCCTATCGATGCAACAACATGGCCAGCTGCAGATTTAGCGTGGTTGAACTCACCTTCAAATCCAACAGGACGCGTGCACAGCGCAGAAGAGATAAAAGCCTGCATCAACTGGTCTAGAAAAAATGGTGCAGTTTTAATCTCTGATGAGTGCTACCTAGAGTTTGATCAGAGCGCACATTCACTCTCAGTTTTATCTCAAACAGGGGGAGAGAACACAAACATTCTTGCTGTGCATTCTTTATCTAAACGTTCATCAATGGCTGGATACAGAGCTGCCTTTATGGTGGGTGATGCAGCACTGATTGCTCGAATTCGAGAGATTCGCAAACATGCCGGCATGATGGTTCCTCTGCCTGTTCAAAAAGCAATGACTGTTGCGTTAGCAGATGAGGTCCACGTAAAAGAGCAGCGCGATCGCTATAACGCACGTAAAGATGTGATGCGCCCAGCCTTAATCAAGCATGGATTTACCGTTGAATACAGTGATTCAGGTCTTTATCTCTGGTGTACCAGAAATGAAGATGCATGGAAAAGCGTGGAGTGGTTGGCAGAGTTTGGAATATTGGCAACTCCAGGCAGCTTTTATGGCGCAGCCGGCGCGCAACATATTCGAGTGGCGATGACGGCAACTGATGCTCAGATTGCCGAAGCAGTTTCGCGACTAAACGGATAACACATGGCAACAGCAATTTTGCTCGTTGGTGGTTTTGGCACTCGCCTTATGCCTTTAACTAAGAACACTCCAAAACCCATGCTAACTGTTGCAGGAATTCCTGTGACAGAACATCAACTCAATATGGCTAAAGCAGCCGGTATCACGCACATAGTTTTAGCTACTTCCTATTTATCAGAGCTATTTACTCCTTATTTTGGTGATGGTTCAAAGTGGGGTATGAAGATTGAGTATGCCGTTGAGAAAACGCCGCTAGGAACTGGCGGTGCAATTAGAAATGCTGCCAAAGTGATTAACTCATCAGAATCAATAGTAATTTTAAATGGTGATGTATTGAGCTCACATAATCTCACAGAGCAGATTCGCCAACACGAAGCAAATAATGCCGATGTGACGCTACATCTAACGCAAGTAGAAGATGCCCGTGCATATGGGTGTGTTCCAACAGATTCCAAGGGTCGGGTCACTGCTTTTCTTGAAAAAATGGAGAACCCTGTGACCAATCAAATCAACGCCGGTTGTTATGTTTTTAATCCCCGCGTTCTTGAATCAATCCCGTTAGATACTGTCGTTTCCGTTGAAAGAGAAACCTTCCCTCTGCTGGTCAAAAATGGCGCAGATGTATACGGATATGTTGAGAACTCCTACTGGGTAGATATCGGAACACCTCAGGCGTTAATGAAAGCGTCAGCTGAAATTGTTAAACGAAATGGTGATTTTTTGATAATGCCAGGCTCTAACGTTGATCCTTCGGCCCACCTCACTGGCGGCAGTAGTATCGCCCCGGGCACCCAGATTGCAGCTGGCGCTCATATCCAGTCCTCAATTATTGAATCAGATTGTGCGATCGGAAAAGATGCGCAGATCATTAACTCCTTTATTTCTCGTGGTACAAAAGTGGCAGCTGGTGTAAAAATTGAGAGTTCTTATGTCACAAATCAGGAAATAGTTTCAATCCCGTAGATTTTTTCTCAATAGTTTTGATCAGTTGAGGGTTTGCGAAAAATCACGCTTAAATCTCCTTGAATTTCGGCGAGATTTCAAAAAATAGCCCCCAATTGGCCCCAAATTACCCCTATATATCTACCTATTTCCCTCTTGCTGGCTTGACATAAGCGAGTTACACGCGTGTAATTCACCTATAACAACTCTTGTCCACAAGGGATGAGAGCATGAAAGCTTATGGAGAATCGAGCCTATGCCGATCCAACCCGCAGCCTCTTCCGGCCAGATCCCCACGTCCGGTCCAACAATCACTCTTGCCTCTGGCGAAAATATGGAACTCTCATGGCAGGAACGTGCACTGTGTGCACAAACCGATCCTGAGGCTTTCTTTCCTGAAAAAGGTGGCTCAACTCGCGAAGCAAAGCGCGTCTGTCTTTCTTGTGATGTTCGTGCAGAGTGCTTGGAATATGCACTTGCACACGATGAACGTTTTGGAATCTGGGGCGGACTCTCAGAGCGTGAACGCCGCCGCCTAAAGCGCCGATCAGCGTAAAGTTAATTTCCCAATATCTCTTTTGAGATAGCGAGTCTCATTTGAGATAGCGAGGTTTATTTATGGCCCCAAAAGCTGTCGAAGATAAGTTCCGAGTTGTCGCAGTTCTTGTTACGCACAACGGAGCAGTGTGGTTACCTGAAGTTGTTGCAGCGCTAGGTTCACAAACTCGGCCAATTGATTTTATCTCTGCAATCGATACTGGTTCGACTGATTCATCAACTAAGTTGTTAAAGTCAGCCAGAATTCCATTTACAACAACGCAAGCCGATGTTGGATATGGAAAAGCTGTTTCAATGGTTTTGGAAACTTTGCCAGAGTGTGAAGTTGATGAATGGATCTGGTTAATCCATGATGATTGTGCGCCAGCACCAACTGCGCTCGCTCAACTTCTTGCAGCTGTACAAGAGAGACCACAAGTTGTAATGGCTGGACCAAAACTTTTAGGTTGGCACGATCGAACACATCTGCTTGAAGCAGGAGTGAGTATCGCCGGCAATGGTGCGCGCTGGACTGGTCTTGAAACCAATGAGTATGACCAAGGACAACATGATGGCAACCACGATGTATTGGCAGTTAGTACTGCAGGAGCATTAATTCGACGCGATGTCTTTGAAGAAATTGGTGGACTTGATCCAAATCTAAATCTGTTTCGAGATGATGTGGACTTTGGATGGCGCGTTCGAATCGCCGGTCACTCAGTTCTTGCTGCGACGAATGCAGTTGCTTATCACGCACAGGCTGCGGCAAATGAGCGGCGAATCGTTGACGTAGAAGGGGCATTATTGCACCGCCCACTTTTGTTAGACCGTCGTAATGCTGCCTATGTTCTTCTAGCCAACTCGTCATGGTGGATGTTGCCTTGGTTAATTCTTCAACTACTTGGCTCTGCATTTGCACGTGCAATTGGATATTTACTCTTAAAGCTACCCGGATATGCAGGAGATGAAGTACTTGCGATTGCAACATTGCTTATCAAGCCGCAACAAATTCTAAATGCCAGGCGGTTTAGAAAAAAACACCGTTTGATTTCTTCACGAGTTGTTTCTGCATATATTCCCCCTCGTTGGTCACAGATTCGACACGGTAGTGAGCATGTAATTGAAACCGTCAGAGCAAAGCTTTTTCGCCATGAGCAATCTAGTCAACCTTCCTCAGTTTTAGATTCAAACGAGGAAGAAGAGGATTTACTCACTCCAGTTAAAAGCAATGAGTGGATTAGATTCTTTAAGAGACCAGAGATTTTGGGATTTCTCCTTCTGGGTTTAATTACACTTCTAAATTCACGGCAGAGATTAGGCGACCTTGTTGGTGGTGCACTTGCACTAACCCCAGAGGGAGCTACAGATTTATGGCGTGTCTACTTTGAATCGTGGCATCAAGTTGGAATGGGCTCTTCAAGTGCAACACCAACATGGGTTGCAATAATTGCCTTAGGTTCAATCTTCACACTTGGTAATGCCTCGCTCTTTGTGACGTTACTATTTTTAATTGCTCCGCTTTTAATTATGTGGTCGGCTTTGAATCTATTGAAGAGATTAACTCAAAATCTTTGGATTTCTATTCCGGCAGCATTTCTGTATGCAATTTCTCCAGTAACTCTTGCTGCCATTAGCTCTGGAAGGCTAGCAACCCTAGTTATATTGGGACTTGCTCCAATTGTGGCTGGATCAATATCTAAATGGGAGATTATTGAGACAGTTAGGTGGCGACAGGTTTTTGCAATTTCACTGCTTCTTTCAGTTATCTATGCCTTTACTTTGATGGCTTTTGTCATCGCTCTAATTGGACTGATAGCGATCTCAATTTCAGATTATGAAAAACATGCCCAAGAAGCTAACGATGAACTCTATGCGCATCGATTTAAAAAGCGTGCCGTGGCTGTTTTTGTGCCATTTATCGTCAACGTTCCTTATTCACTCGAGGCGATTACACAGCCAAGTAGATTCTTAGTAGAACCCGGCATCACAATTCCTGGAGCTGGAGTAGTAAAAACAGTTTTAGGAGATCCAGGTGGGGTCTTACCAATCTGGTTAGTTAGCCCAATCTTGTTAGTTTTATTTGTTTCACTATTTTCATCAACGCAGGCACGCAGAATGGCCGAGTATGGAGTTGGCCTACTTGCTATAGCCGCGGTTATAAGTTCAATCAATATAACTACACATGGAAATGATGCCGCCGTAAAGGCATGGGCTGGCCCTGTAATTGCCTTTGCAACCTTGGCAGCAATTTGCGCAGGTACTGTTCTATTAGATCGACTGCGGCCTACGTTGGTGTTGAGTCACATTCACTATCGACACTACTTATCTGCATTTCTTTTGTTCACGACAATTGTTTATGGTGTTTTAGCATCTGTATTTTCAATTACAACAGGAGCTCAATCATTAGTTCAAGCCAATCGGGCAACAGTGATGCCAGCATTTTTAAATGTTGAAGGCGATGTAAAAATATTAGTTCTGCGAGAAGTAACATCAGGTAATCAAAAAAAGATTCAATTCTTTATTTCCCGTGGTAAAGATATTTCCATCAGCGATCCGGATGTGGCGCCAGACCAAACTGATGCCGTTGCACAGGCAGCCCTTGGTCTCATTGACGGATCAGGTATAACTAGTAGCACCGTTCTTGGTGATTACGGAATCAAATATGTCTTTGCTAAAGCTCCCATTAAGAAAGAAACAATCCGATCAATCGATGGTCTTGGTGGATTTACTAGAACCTCTGAGACTTCTGCTGGGGTAGTGTGGGAAGTATCTAACCAAACCGGTCGATTGATTTTCGTAACCGAGAATGGGACCAAAATATTCTTAGAGTCAGGCGTTGAAGGAGCAAGAACTAACCTTCCATCGGCAGGAACGCTGACATTGACCGAGACATACAATCGCTCTTGGCAAGTACTACAAGATGGATATCGCCTAGAACGAAACAAAAATGCACAGGGATTACCAACATTTAAGGTTGAACAAGCAGGTGAAATCTCCCTCATCCACGATGGAACAATCCGCCGTGCTTGGATCTCTCTGCAGCTGATCTTTTTTGTAACCCTTCTTGTTTTAGCCCTTCCAGGTGGACGCCGCAAGCGCGAGATATCCGATAAGGAGCTCGCATGAAGCTAACTAGACCAATTCAATTCATCACAATATTTCTTATCGTTTTTGGTTTAGCAAACCTTGTTGATGCAACAACTTCATCAAAGACATATACCGAATCCTTCCCAGCAGTTGTCTGCCCGCCAACTTTGGCAGGCTTATCATCACAAATTTCATTAAGTTCAACAAAAACTCCATTCCAAAGGTTGCAGGATAAAACTTCAAAAACCTCGCCCGTAAAGCAGTTAAGACTCCCAGTTGTCGCTGATTCTCTATTGGTTAGCAGTGAGGCAACGACTCCCGTTGTTTGGCAAAGCCGTGCAGGTCGTTGGGGTGGCGGGGCACTGTGTATTGGCCCAGTTGCATCACAGTGGTTTGTTGGGGCCAGCGCAGATGTAACAACGAGAGGACGCCTGGTTGTAATTAACTCAGGACTGAGCGATTCAATTGTTGATATTCAAGCATTCTCTGAGAACGGTAAACAACAACTGCAAACAATTAGCGTAAAGGCTAAGAATTATGTATCAATAGCAGTTGATTCTTTTGCACCAGGAGATCAAGCATTAGCGTTGTTAGTTGAACCTCAATCCGGACGCATTAATTCATTTATGATTGACGAGCAAGGTCAGGGTCTTCGAAACCTTGGTGGTGACTTAGTAAATTCGGTCAGTACTGCCGCCAAATCTTTAGTTATTCCAGGCATTCCAGTTCAAAAACCGGTACGAGGCCAAACTAACTCGCAAGCTCACGTGATTCGAGTTTTGGCACCAGGACAAGTTGATGCAGATATAACTGTAGAAGTTCTATCTGCCGATGGTGTATTTGTCCCAGTGGGTCTTAACTCACGATTGATTGCAGCTGGTCGCGTTACAGAGTTTAAACTAGAACCAGATGTCTCTTCAGAGGACTTTGCAATTAGAATCAAATCAACAGAGCCAATTGTTGCCGCGGTGAAATCTAGAATCGCTGCATCTGGAAAATCTGATTATGTCTGGAGTACTCCATCTCCAGAACTCACGGAGTTAACAATGGCTATAACTGGGTTGTCGCCATTAATTGTTTTTGCTGGTGAACAGATCAATGTAGCCATAGATTTGAGATTAGTTAATGGAAAAACTGTAACCAAGAGCGTGGTCGGAAATGAGATTGCGACCTGGAGGCCACCATCAGCGGCCCGATCTATAACAATTACAAAGGTCAAAAAGGGAACTTTTGCCGGAGCGCTTGTGACTTCCGTGAATGGAATTGGGTATTTCCCCTTCGCCGTTGGTAGCGAATTGGCAAGGATAGAAATCCCAGATTCAAACATTCAAGTTTTAAATCCTTGATAATCCCAAGATTTCTTAGTTCATTCCACTAATCTAGTTTTCATGAGAATCCAAGGTGGACGTAGTTGTTCCCGAGCTGGTTGTAAATCCTTTGCAACCATGACCTTGACATATATTTATGCCGAATCAACGGCCGTTGTAGGGCCTCTAGCAACTTATTCTGAGCCTCATGCATACGATCTCTGTGTTCTACATGGAACTAGATTAAAAGTTCCAAATGGTTGGAGCGTCATTAAGGCAGAGATAACAAACGAAGTCGTCGGACCAAGTGATGATGATCTAATGGTTATTGCAGATGCAGTTAGGGAAGTTGCATCACACACTGTCGAAAGTGATTCCGGCAGTGGCGCCGTTCCAAACGGGCAGCAGATTGGTCGGCGCGGTCATCTACGCTCGGTCCCAAATTAAATTTATTAATGGATATTTCGCCAAATGTTTTTAAGGCCTACGATATTCGTGGCCTTGTTGATACTGAGATAGATTCTGATTTTGCTTTTGAAACGGGTGTAGCTTTTGCTCGTTTTTTACAAATTGAACGTGAGCCCGCAACAGTAGTAATAGGTGAGGACATGCGCCCATCTTCACCACTTCTTGCCGAAGCTTTCTCGGCGGGGGTAACTTCTCAAGGCATGGATGTCATTCGAATTGGTTTAGCATCGACTGATTTAATGTACTTTGCTTCAGGAAAACTTGGATTACCCGGAGCGATGTTTACCGCAAGTCACAATCCGGCCGAATACAACGGAATAAAACTTTGCTTAAGTCAGGCCCGTCCAATCGGCAGAGAATCAGGACTTCTTGCTATTGAAAAATTCGTACGAGATGGTTCACCGATTGCACTAAGAAATGTTGGAATTGAAAAGCATCAGAATATGCTGGAGGAATATGTCGATCACTTGTTAACTCTTGTCGATCTTCATGAAATTCGACCACTCAAGATTGTTATTGATGCTGGAAATGGTATGGCTGGCTATACCGCACCTGCAATTTTTGCCAGACTCAACTGTGAAGTAATTCCCATGTACTTTGAGTTAGATGGCAGTTTTCCAAACCATGAGGCAAACCCACTTGATGAGTCAACCTTGGTTGATCTGAAAAAGGCTATGAAAGAGAATTCAGCAGATCTTGGACTTGCATTTGATGGCGATGCAGATCGATGTTTTCTAGTAGATGAAAATGGTGAAGGGATTAACCCATCTGCACTTACTGCTTTAATCGCTGAGCGAGAGTTAAAGCGACATCCTGGCTCGAAGATAATCTATAACTTGATTTCTTCGCGCACAGTCCAAGAAGTAATCTCTGAAAACAATGGGGTAGGTCTTCGATCAAGAGTTGGTCATTCAAATATCAAAAAGTTAATGGCAGAAAGCGGAGCAATATTTGGTGGAGAGCATTCTGGACATTTCTACTTTAAAGATTTTTGGCGCGCTGATTCTGGCGCTCTAGCCGCTCTTCATGCCATCGCCGCACTCGGTACAAGCAAAGAGAGCATCTCCAAACTATTAGCTCCATACTCTCGATATGTTCAAAGTGGAGAGATCAATACAAAAGTTGCTGATGTGAAGCAGGCAACACAGGTAGTTGAGCAGCAATACTCATCAAATCAGGTGGAGATCGATTACCTAGATGGCTTAACGGTCAATGGCGATAATTGGTGGTTCAACCTTCGACCATCAAATACTGAACCTCTCCTAAGGCTTAACGTTGAGGCTAAAGATCACGCTCAAATGCAGGCTATACGTGATCAAGTATTGGCATTAATCCGCAGTTAACGCCCGTTTTCCATTACGAATTTATTGCAATGGGGCAGTAATCTATGTGCATAACGCCTAGCACAGTAGAGCCCTACGCCTTAGGTATCCAAGCGAGACTTTAAATACCATATAAGGAGATCCAAATGAACGTACCTGTTACTGCAACTCTTCCAAAACATGACATTGCTGATGCATCATTGGCTGCAGCTGGGCGCATGAAAATTGAATGGGCCGAGCGCAATATGCCAGTGCTTGCACAAATTCGTGAGCGCTTTGAAAAGTCACAACCATTTGCTGGAGTCAGAATTGCGGCATGCATGCATGTGACAACTGAGACAGCAAACTTAATGCGCGTACTAAAAGCTGGTGGAGCAGATATCGCTCTTTGTGCATCAAATCCTCTTTCAACACAAGATGACACCGCTGCAGCTCTGGTTCATGAATATGGAATTAGTGTTTTTGCGAAAAACTCAATCGATCGCGATGGCTATTACAAGCACATCAATGCCGCTCTAGATATTCAACCTCACCAAGTTTTTGATGATGGATGCGACTTAGTAAATACGCTACACACAACCCGTAAAGAATTGATTCCAAACATTGCAGGTGGCTGTGAAGAGACAACTACAGGAGTAATTCGCCTTAATCAAATGGCCAAAGATGGTGCATTGCAGTTTCCAATGATCGCCGTCAATGACACTGATACCAAGCACATGTTTGATAATCGCTATGGAACAGGTCAATCGACCCTAGATGCTGTTTTCCGTGCAACAAACTTTTTACTTGCTGGAAGAATTGTTGTCGTTGCAGGCTTTGGATACTGTGGAAAAGGCGTTGCAGAGCGAGCAAAAGGTATGGGCTCTGATGTAATCGTTACAGAAATTGATCCAACAAAAGCTTTAGATGCGATGATGCAAGGTTTCCGCGTAATGCCAATGGCAGATGCGGCAAAAATCGGTGATGTATTTATCACAGTTACTGGTAACAGAGATGTTCTTCGTGAAGAGCATTTTGCAGTCATGAAGGATGGCGCAATCATGGCTAACTCAGGTCACTTTGATATTGAGATCGATGTGGCATGGCTTGAGCAAAACTCAAAGCAGAAGAATGAAAAAATGCGTCACCAAACTGACGAATATGTGCTCAAAGATGGACGACGTTTACTTCTACTTGCAGAAGGTCGCTTAGTGAACTTAGGAGCAGCCGAAGGTCATCCAGCATCTGTAATGGATATGTCGTTTTCTGATCAAGCACTCACAGCTGAGTATTTAGTTAAGGAAGCAAAAAATCTGAAGCCAGGTGTGCATGATGTTCCTACATATATTGATAAGGAAGTTGCAGCGCTCAAGTTGATCAGCATGGGTGGACGAATTGACACACTAACTCCAGCTCAGGATATGTATTTAAATTCTTGGGAACACGGGAGCTAATGACTTTAGTAATGGTCGTCGATGACGACCAGGATCTTGCAGAGATGCTCGGCATCGTTTTAAACGATGCCGGCATCGATGTGGATTTAGTAAGTCGTGGTGATGAAGCACTTGATGCTTTTCGTGAAAAGGCTCCAGATTTAATTCTTCTTGATGTTATGTTGCCCGGAATTGATGGGGTAGAAGTTTGTAGGTTGATACGCGCTCAATCAATGGTTCCGATCATTATGCTCACGGCAAAGGGTGAAACAGAAGATGTTGTTAGAGGCTTAGAAGCTGGCGCAGATGATTACATCGTAAAACCTTTTCGCCATGCATCCGAACTAGTTGCCCGTGTTAGAACACGCCTGCGACGTACAAATACGGATGTATCAGGAATTATCTCTGTAGGTGATTTAAAAATTGATGTTCAGGCACACCAACTCTTGCGTGATGGAAAGCAAATACAGCTAACTCGTTTAGAGTTTGATTTACTCGTTGCACTTGCGCGTGAGCCTGGTCGAGTTTTTACACGAGATGCTCTACTGAGTGAAGTGTGGGGATACGCCCATTCAACCGATACTCGCTTGGTAAATGTTCACATACAAAGGCTTCGATCAAAAATTGAACGCGATCCGGAAAATCCAGAAATCGTAATCACTATAAGGGGCGTGGGTTACAAAGCAGGAGTTTTGGTCGGTTCTTAACTATGAATCGAATACTCTGGAAGATTCGCAACTCCCTAGCATTTAAGGTTATTGTCTTAACAGCCATAACATCTTTAGTCGTTATTTGGATTACGGGTTCGGCACTTAATTCTCGACTGGCAGATGGAATCAGACAAGTAAACTTGAACTCTGCAGTTGTAGAGGCACGTTCAACGATCTTTACCGCAGAGTATCGGCTTCTTTTTGCACAAGATGAGAGTGAAGCACAGATTCAAAAAATTATTGATGAGGTTGTAAGTACTGCAACCACATACACAAGCAGTGAGAATGCGCGCGAAGTCATTTTTCTTAGCAGTCCAGGAAATACATCAAATAGAAACTATGAAACGGCTTCAAATTCTTTACTGGCTTCCTCAATTCCACAATCCCTGCGAAGCAAGGCCCAAGATTCAATCGTTCCCGTTTCGCAATATACGGAGATGAGATACGAAGAGGTTCAAAACATACCAGGCTTAGCAGTTGGACAGAAAATCACTATTCCAAACGCCGGTGAATATGAAATGTACCTAGTCTTTTCCTTGGTAAATGAGATAGAGACTTTAGACCTAATTAGTGGATCCTTGTTATTTGCCGGCGTATTCCTAGTATTTTTGATTACATTAATCATTTGGTTAGTTGTACGACAAGTTCTAAAGCCTGTGCGCAATGCCGCCCAAATTGCAACTGAATTTACCGCCGGTGATTTTAGAAAACGCATGGAGGTGACATCCCAAGATGAGATTTCTACTTTAGGTCATGCCTTTAATGAAATGGCAGAATCTATTGAAAAACAGATTGCACGTCTTGAAAATCTCTCGCGAGTTCAGCAGCGTTTTGTATCTGATGTTTCTCACGAGCTTCGCACACCTTTAACAACTCTTCGTATGGCATCAGAGGTAATTAACTCCTCAAAAACTTCTTTTGATTCGACAATTGCACGTAGTGCCGAATTATTGGTAGCCCAACTTGATCGCTTCGAGAGGCTTTTAGAAGATCTTTTGGAAATCTCACGCTTTGATGCAGAAGTGGCACAGCTAGAGACCTCCGATTTTGACATGGTTGCTTTAACTAAGCGGTGTGTAGAGGATTTAGCGCTTGTAGCAAAGCAACGAAAAACTATGATTTATGTTAATTCCACGCAGTCAACGATTTTATTGCGAGCAGACATCCGCCGTGTTGAACGTATCTTGCGAAATCTATTGTCTAATGCCATTGATCATGCAGAAGAGATTCAAATAAATGTAAACATCGAAGCTTCGGAAAATGATGTGGCCGTTTCAGTGAGAGATTTCGGAGTTGGCTTAGATGACAACTCATTACTAAGAGTTTTTGATCGTTTTTGGCGGGCAGATCCATCTCGAGCACGAACACGTGGGGGAACCGGACTTGGGCTCTCCATCGCACTCGAGGATGCACGTTTGCACAACGGTGAACTAGAGGCGTGGGGTCGACCAGGCAGGGGAGCGCATTTCGTTTTAACTCTGCCGCGCAAAGAAAATGAAACAATTCAGTCACGCTTAATCTCACTAAAGCCTGAGGATTTCACTCCTTAATCTCCACACCAATCACATGCAATGCTGATGTTGATTCCATTGTTTGTAACACTAGCCAGATGCGCACTATGCAAGAGATTGCACAACTTGTATTTCCTGAGCGTTGTCTTGGTTGTCACAAGCTCTCATCCATAATATGCACTAACTGTATAGAGCAATGGCGAGTATCTGAGTTTAAAGTCAAATACTCAGAGTTAACTGTTCATTCGGCGATTTTGTACACACCGGTGGCAGCAAAAATAATTTTAGCTGCCAAAGAAAATGGAATAGCAAATGCAGACAAATTACTCATTCAAGCAATCACGGGGCAAATCCAATCAACAACGCATAATCTTCAAAACATTCGGTTAGTTCCAATTCCTTCAAGTAAACGATCTAGCAGAAGTAGAGGCAGAAGTTTTATGGTTGATATAGTTCAACAGATTTCTTATCTAATGGGGATTCCAATGTTGGATTGCTTAGAGTTAACTGGAAAAACTACCGATCAAACCGGACTCAATCGCCAGCAGAGATTAGAAAACATGAAGGGATCAATGTCAATGAAAGCTGTGGCCCGCGGAGAACTCATACTCATTGATGATGTGATAACTACGGGAGCGACCTTAAAAGAGGCCGCGAGGGCGTTAAATTCTCAAGGATTCTACGCACAGATTTCGGCGATTACCGCCTGTGTTGCACAGCCTCTAAGATAGGCCCATAGATTGAATCCCGTGATTGATTCTTGTGATTAAATCCCGTGATTAAATCGAAGTAGAAATTAGATGCTTCTTTGAAAAGTTTGACGTACTGAAAGGTCACATTAATGCCCGCCTTTGTAGACAAGATTTTGCGTGCAGGTGAAGGTCGTATCCTTCGCGAATTAGGCAAAATCTCTGACTCCGTCAATGCTCAAGAATCACGTTTTGTAGCAATGTCTGATGAAGAACTTCGTGGACAGACTGCAATCTTTCAAGAGCGTTATTCAAAAGGTGAAACTTTAGATGATTTGTTACCTGAAGCTTTTGCAGCAGTACGCGAAGCAGCAAAACGCACACTTGGTCAGCGTCACTATGACGTTCAGATCATGGGTGGAGCAGCTCTTCACAAAGGAAATATCGCAGAAATGCGCACTGGTGAAGGTAAAACTCTTGTTGCAACTCTTCCATCATATTTAAATGCTCTTGCTGGTCGCGGTGTTCACGTTGTCACTACAAATGACTATTTAGCTGAGCGTGACAGTGAGTGGATGGGTCGTATACACCGATTTCTTGGATTAAAAGTAGGTGTAATCCTTGCAAACATGTCCCCGGCAGAGCGACGTGAGGCTTATCTTTCTGACATCACATATGGAACAAACAATGAGTTTGGCTTTGATTACCTTCGCGACAACATGGCTTGGTCACTTCAAGAGTGCGTACAACGCGAACATTTCTTTGCCGTGGTTGACGAAGTTGACTCAATTTTAATCGATGAAGCCCGTACGCCTTTGATCATTAGCGGTCCGGCCGATAAAGCAACCAAGTGGTATGTGGAGTTTGCAAACCTTGTTGGGAGATTAACTCGAGATGTGCACTATGAAGTAGATGAAAAGAAGAAGACAGTTGGAATTCTTGAAGAGGGTGTTACAAAAGTTGAAGAGTTGATGCAGATCGGTAACTTATACGAAGCTACTAATACTCCAATGATTGGCTACCTCAATAATGCTATTCGCGCCAAGGAGTTGTTCAAGCGTGATAAGGATTATGTTGTAATGAACGGCGAACTCTTAATCGTTGATGAGCACACTGGCCGCATGCTTTCAGGCCGTAGATACAGCGACGGGCTTCACCAAGCACTTGAAGCCAAGGAACGCATTGAGATTCAGAATGAGAATCAGACTTTGGCGACAATTACGTTGCAAAACTACTTCCGTCTCTATGAAACATTGTCAGGAATGACCGGAACTGCCTCAACCGAAGCCGCAGAATTTGATCAAATTTATAAGCTTGGTGTTGTTCCAATTCCAACTAATCGAGATATGCAACGCATCGACTCTGCAGATTTAGTATACAAAACTGAGGTAGGCAAATTTGCTGCTGTTACAGCTGACATTGTTGAGCGTCATCGCAAAGGACAACCAGTTTTAGTGGGAACTGTCAGTGTTGAAAAATCTGAAGAGCTATCTGCATTCTTGCGCAAGTCCGGTGTTCCTCATGAAGTTTTAAATGCTAAGCACCACGAACGTGAAGCCTCCATTATTGCCCGTGCCGGTGTTAAGGGTGCTGTAACTGTTGCAACAAACATGGCAGGTCGCGGAACAGACATTATGCTCGGCGGTAACCCAGAGTTCATGGCAGATTTTGAATTACAACGTCGTGGAATTTCACCTGTTGATAATGCAGCCGAATATGAAAAAGAATGGCCAGCAGAGATTGCTCGACAAAAAGCTGCAGTAGAAAAAGGCCACGAAGAAGTCGTCTCTTTAGGCGGCCTCTATGTTCTTGGAACAGAACGTCACGAATCACGTCGTATTGATAATCAGCTACGCGGACGTTCTGGTCGACAAGGCGATCCTGGTGAATCACGTTTTTATCTTTCCCTTCAAGATGATTTGATGCGCCGATTCAACTCTGCATTAGTTGAGCGCTTCCTAACCGCAGCTGGATTACCAGATGATGAGCCAATCGAATCAAAGATGGTCTCTAATGCAATTCGCTCGGCGCAGACTCAGGTAGAGGCGCAGAACTTTGAAATGCGTAAAAATGTTTTGAAATATGACGATGTAATGAACCGCCAGCGCACAGTTATCTATGGTGAGCGTCGGATGGTTCTAGAGGGCGCCGACATTAAAGATCAAGTTGCACTTTTTGTTAGTGACACACTCACTGCCTATGTTCAAGCAGCAACAGCAAATGGATATGGCGAAGATTGGGATTTAGATACCCTATTTACTGCAGTCAAATCTATCTATCCAATCTCATTCACAATTGATGAACTAGTTCAACAGGCGGGCAGTCGTGCCGGCCTAGATACCGAATTTATTGTCGCTCAGGTTGTTCAAGATTGTCAGAGCGCTTATGCCAAGCGAGAAGAATCACTTGGTGACAGCGTTATGCGCGAACTAGAACGCAAGGTGCTTCTATCGGTTCTAGATCGCAAATGGCGCGAACACCTTTATGAAATGGATTATCTGCAAGAAGGTATTGGACTTCGTGCGATGGCCCAGCGTGATCCTCTTGTTGAATATCAGAGAGAAGGCTATGAACTCTTCTCTGCGATGATGGATGCAATTAAGGAAGAGATTGCAGGGTTACTTTTCAATATAGAAGTAAGCGTTGAGCCAGCGAGCAATTCAGTAACTGCCCCTGGCCTTGAATCAAAAACACTTCCTGTGTCAGGTCTGCAATACACAGCAGCCGATGAGTCTGGAGTTCGCACAACTGGCGAGGTCTCTCGTAACGCACCATGTCCTTGTGGTTCAGGAAAGAAATTTAAGCGTTGTCATGGAGTAGCTCAATAAAATTAGATTAACTCTAATGCGGTGCAAAGCCATCGATGATCTAAGCCTTCAAATCTGATTACAACAACGCGCAACCTGTCTGCATACCTAACTGTGATTGTTGCTTCAACGATTCCATCCAAAGGTTGGGCAATGTGGATTTTTCGCACCTTTCCAACAATTTCAATTGTGCCGCTTTTACGCAAAAGCTGAGCAAAGACAGAGTAATGACATGCAGATTGAATCTGGGAAGCCGAACGCCGGCCTGCCCAAACTTCGACGACAACATGAATAAAGTTATGTACCAAGATTTTTATGTCCGGTAAATCTTTGGCCGAAGTTGGCTCTGGAGAGAATTCAGAGTCAAACTCTTCTCCGAAAGTCGATGCGATTAAATACAAACGTGGCTCTTTTACTGGCTCTAAAACCTTTACCGGTCGAAACATTTCAAGTACTGGGTGCAGCCAATCTTCATTGGGATCACTAGAAATCGGCACCATATCAATCGATGTAAAAGTGGGCATAGCAAGATAATTTGGGTTGTACTCACGTTGTGTTTCCATGTGGCCAATAATTACTACTCTGCCAAGGTATTGCTTCAACCCAAAGTACCGATCGCTCTTAGACCAAAGTACTACTGTGGATAAGCGATCTGAGAATGTCACCATTAGTAATTAGGTGTGCCCATGAGACCACCAAAAAATACTTTTAGCGCCCGCCTACCGTTAGCAATTACTTTAATTATTGCCTCTTTTGCATCTGCAATCTTTATCTCATCAATTGCAAACAAAGGCGATGACTACTGGGTTGTTCGTGGGGCAATCGTTGCTGGACACGTTATTTCCCCTTCTGATCTAGAGGCCGTGCACATGAATTTGAACAAAAGCTCAGATCTCTATATTGATAAAGGCTTTAACCCCATCGGATTAATCGCATTGCGGACTTTGCAAGAAGGTGAAGTAATTACTACAACAGATCTTGGTTCGGCGATTGCAGGCCAATCAACTAGCGCCGTTCCCTTGAGTGTGCGTTCAGTTGATATTGCACAGGGCTTAATGCTGGGAGAAGGTGTCGATGTTTACTGGGTTGTGGATTCAAATAACGGTGAAGAATCTTTTGAACCAGTTCTAGTTTTAGGGGGCGCTGCTCTTCTTTCACTTGAAACCACAGGTAACTCCTTTAGTGGTGATGTTGGGTTAAGTATCGCCGTAGAAAACACTCAAGTTTTGAGAGTCCTCAGTGCGACAACAGTTGGACGTTTAGTGATTATCGCCTCTCATGTCTGAACAAGAGATGCCTATAGTCGTTACTGCAATTGCAAGGGCTGAGATTGAAGGATTCATTGCTTCCACATTATTTGCCCAAGGATGGAGTGTTGTATTTCGCGCGATCGACTGGCAAAGTTTAGAAACCTATGTAAAAGAAAATACCGCCACACTTAGCTCTACTTTATTAATCTATGGTTCGGATTTGCCGGGCATTTCAAAAGCGAGCGTGCAACAGCTTTCCTCACAATTTAGCCAGGTTATTGGATTTGCAACAAATACAGATAAGAACTTCTCAGAGTTAAAAGCTGCTCCAGTTGTTGCATCTGATTTAGTCTCATTAGTCCGTGGCTTTGTTCGTGCACCCATGTTACGAGAGCTAACTCATGCACCCAATCAACTTCGAAGAGCAAAAGTTTTTGCTATTGGATCCGCAGGAACATATACGGGATGCACAGTGGTGGCTATGAATCTTGCAATGGAGTTAAGCGTGACGGGTAAATCGACACTTCTTATAGATGCCAACTTTCGAGCACCTTCAGTTTTTGACCTACTTTCTATGCGAAACACGGATTCAGATCTTTCGTGGAAAACCGTGGCACCTAATCTGGCAATTTTTGAGATTACGCAAACACAGGCTGGTGAAACTGAATCATTGATGCATCGCGCAGGAAAAGAGTTTGATTACGTCATTATTGATCTTGGATCTATCTCTGGTCTTTCAAATCGATTAACTGATCGCCGTTGGACCTCAACGATTACAACATGGAGCTGTGATCAAGCCGATGAACTGCTTGTAATTTCAAGGCCTGATCTACTGGGAGTATCACGGCTTCAAAAGGTCATTGAACTACTTGCGCAAACTTTAATTCGGGCAAAGATCAGTTTTATACTAAACATGAAATCATCTGGCAGAAAAGGCGAGGCCGAACAGGCGAAGTTTTTGGCATTAACATCACCAGTCAAGCCAGTGCGAATTAGATCAATTAACAAAGATCCCAGGGCTGTATTAGCCGCACAGGATGAGCGAGCAACCTTGATTGAGGTTAATGAGCGATCTGCTGTGCGTAAATCAATCGCAGAATTAGCGAGTGAACTTTCAACATAAAATCTATTACGATTGGCTTGTGCGTACATACCTTCCCTTGAGCCATAAACAGCTCGAAAGCTTTCTAGAGGCAAAAACTCTTGACGCTGACATCCTGTATGCACAAACTGCTCTGTTTCAAGAAGAAAATCATGATTGCGATGAAGAAGAGATGGAGTATCTACTTTCGGCTCTTGCTGGAGAAAAAGCCCTTGATCTTTGCCTAACTCAAAGCGCACCAGGAATCGTTTTAGCCCTTGATATTACTCCTGAGCAAATCGGTGAAGCATTTGCAGATCACATTACTCTCACCTCAGCGATCTTATGGCAACAAGTCCAGTGCGCACTTCTTGCATATCGGGGAGAAGAAGAACTTGCATGGTTTGCACAAGAAGAAATCCAGCAGCACTTAAATGAGTGGAAATAAGATGTTTCCATTTGAAAACTTACTTGGATCTCGAACGACAATTACACTCGATCAAGCCGACCGTTTACGCGAACTTGTTGCTAACTGGCAGTTGTTAGCTGATCTTTCCTTTGCAGATTTGATTTTGTGGGTACCAATTCGAAAAGATATAAAAATGTGGCCTAGTGGTCACATTGCAATTGCCCATATAAGACCAACTACTGCTGCAACCGTTTTTACAAATGATGTAATTGGAGATGAAATTGCGTGGGGGATTCGAACAAATATTGATGAAGCCCTTTCTCATGGAGAGATAATTAGAGATAGTCAGTTTGAACAACCTGGCATGATGCTAGTTAAAGAAGAGGCAATCCCAGTTACTTTTAATGGTCAAGCAATAGCTGTTATATCTCGACATAGAGATGTTGAACAGATGAGAACTGCAGGTAAGTTAGAGATTAACTACCGAGAAATTGCACACCAGCTCTATCAGATGGTTGCTGAAGGAAATTTTCCGTATAAAAACGCCGGCTCACTTATAGAACCTGCCCCCCGTGTTGGTGATGGATTAATCCGATTGGATGTTAATGGAGTGATCTCATTTGCCAGCCCTAATGCGAAATCTGCATTTTCTCGAATGGGTTGGCACGGAGATTTAGAGGGCCATAATCTTGGAGAGGCGGCCCAACAGGTTTCAATAACAACTGAAAATCCTCATGAAGAGGGAATCAAAACTCAGTTAAATGGAAAGACACTTCGCCGAGTGGAGATTGAAAATAAAGGCACAACGATTGATTTCCTTGTGTTGCCCTTAATCCAAGGAGAAGATCGCATCGGTGCAATCGTTCTGCTACAAAATGTCACAGAACTTCGCCGCCTTGATCGAGCACTTGTTACCAAGGATGCAACGATCCGTGAAATTCACCACCGCGTAAAGAACAATCTTCAAACCGTCTCAGCCCTTCTTCGGTTGCAGTCTCGGCGAATAGATGACCCATCGGCTGCCGCAGCACTCGATGAAGCGGTTCGGCGAATTGCATCGATCGCACTGGTTCATGAAACTCTTTCTAATAACGATGAAACTACAGTGGCATTTGATGAGGTTTTAACAAGCCTTGTCACTCACTCATTAGAGTTAAGTCCACGCATGGGTCAGTTAAAGATTGAACGCATCGGAAAAATTGGCTCGCTTGAATCTCGTCTTGCAACCCCGCTTTCACTAGTTGTTACAGAGCTAATCCATAACGCCCTAGAGCATGGCCTAGCCACTTCAGGAACCCAGCTTCGTATCGAACTTCAGCGCTATAGCAATGAGGGCTTAGTAACCATCTCAGATGACGGGGTGGGCTTGCCAGATGGTTTTAACTTAGCAACATCTGCAAACCTAGGATTACAGATTGTTCTAACACTGACTGAAAATGAATTAAATGGAGACCTTAAATTAGAGTCAAGTGAAAAGGGAACACAGGCGAAGCTTCGCTTCCCACTTTAAAACTGGTTCTGTTGCTCCAAAAGACGGGCACGATTTCGTGCAGCACGACGCTTTAATGCACGGCGTTCATCTTCTGATAATCCGCCCCATACTCCTGCATCTTGACCACTTTCTAATGCCCATGCCAAACATGGCTCTTTTACTATGCAGCGGTTACAAACTTTTTTTGCCTCTTCGATTTGGCTAATTGCAGGCCCGGTGTTGCCAACAGGAAAGAAGAGTTCGGGATCTTCATCGCGGCAGGCAGATTGATGTCGCCAATCCATGACGGACCCCCTTAGATTGCCAGCGCAATCGCTCTGAAACTATACGAATGAAGATACGCACACTTGTGTACGCAAGGTGACAATTATCCATGTTGTGCACGCGTATTACAAGGATGTATTGAAAAAGATTGTTTAATCAATGGTGATCTACCTCAAGTGCCCCCGACAGGATTCGAACCTGTGCGCATGCCTTCGGAGGGCAACGCTCTATCCCCTGAGCTACGGGGGCTCTGTGGGCTTACTACACAAGGTTATCAGCGGGTGCAAAGTTGTGTGCATACTGCAAGAATCTGCCTATGAATTCAATTGCTTA
>WLEB01000012.1 GCA_009704505.1 Actinomycetota bacterium
ATGAGCGTAATCAACACAGTCGTATACATCATCCATCTTCTCTCTGTGCTGGGGATTCTTGTTCTTCTACTTCTAGAAACAAAAAAGAGCCCACGACGACTAAATCCTGGAGTGCTACACGCAAGCTTGACCGCGCTAATTGCAGGTTTCATTTTGGTTGGGCTGCATAACTCTGTAAAACCAGAGGAAACCCTTAATCACACAATCGTTGGAGTAAAGTTTTTGGTTTTGTTAGTGATTCTTGGACTTGGATTTAAAAATCTGAAAAAACCAGAACTTTCAAGAAATATTTGGCTACTTATGATCGGGCTGACTGTTTTCAACATAATAATTGCCTCAGCCAGATAACACGCCAAATGCTTAGACTAAAAGCTGCTCTTGCGGCGTTACTTATCCTGGCAGTAACTCCAACTTCGGCGAGTGCAACCCTTAATCCACAAGAAATTCCTTCTGTTTTTGAGAAACTCTTGGGAACTCCAACTCTTTCTAATCCAGCCATGATTGTTATTGATGGTTCTACCGGGCAGACAATTTATGAGAAGAATATCTATGCCCAGCGAAAGCCTGCATCGGTACTAAAGGTTTTAACAGCGGCCATGGTTTTGCAATATCTAGACCCACTCAAAGTATTTACGACAGAAGTAAGTATTGCGCCAGAAGTAGATACTGTTTATATAAAAGGTTCACTTGATCCATGGATTGGCACAACACATTCGGTTGCAAGAAAAATGAAGAGAGCATCATTGACGCATATGGCAAGTAATGCCACTAATGCAGTACGCAGTTACAACGCTGGTGAATTAGCTGACTACACAGTTGTATACAGCGGGCTTTATGAGCAAGATGTTAAAAATCTAAAGACCTATTGGGCAAAGCGCGGATTTAAACCAGTTTTTAAAGCTGAGAAAACACTTGATATCTCGAGCCTGGCAACCGTCCCTGTTGTCACGGAGACATCTCCACCTGTAGCAAAAATTCTCGATTGGATGATGTTGTGGAGTGATAACCAACTTGCAGATAGGTTGGCTCGCTTGTCATCACAAGCGGCCGGTGAACCTTTTGGAATTTTAGGAGTGGAGAGAATTTTCAAAAAACTTCTCACAGAACTTCAGATCGATTCAACAAAGTTGGTAGTCAAGGATGCAAGTGGATTATCAAGATCTAATAAAGTCACCGCCAAGATGATTGGTGAACTCCTGTACAAGTTAAGAAAAGATCCACGATTTATAGGTCTTCATTCAGTGCTACCAGTCAGTGGTGTATCCGGAACTTTAAATGAACGTTTTATTGAAACCGCACCGACAGCAGTCGGACTGGTCCGTGCAAAAACTGGTTCGCTCAATGGAACCGTCACTCTTGCTGGGTATGTGGAGTCCTCAGATAGGGAATACGTATTTGTGACATTGGCCGATGAAATTCCGAGAGGTTACACATCACTCAAGAAAGCACGAGCAGCTATCGATAAAATTCTTGGACGGATAGCAGCACCAAACATACCTGCAGAGATTTCTCCCTTACCGATAAACCCTTGATTAGTTGTTTGAATAAATCTTTATTTGTCCTCTGTAACAAGCAATCCATGTGTTCTTGCTGGAGTTATCGTAGGTAACCCCAATTGGTTCGGGGCAAACTTTTATGGTTTCTAAAACTTTCATCTCCGAAGTTTGGATTTTAGACAAAGTATTGCTCAAGTAATTAACTACAAAAAGCTCTGATCCATCAGAGGACAGAGCAAGACTTCTAGCTTTGTTGCCAGTTCGCACAGACTTGCCGGGTTTATTTTCAATTAAATCCCAGGATGCAACGCGACCAGTGAGATTCATAGTTACATACATTTTTGTATCATCTGGTGACAAAACTATTGCTCGAGGGTTACTTCCGATTGGAATATAGGAAGTTGAAAAGTCTTCAAGGTTAATCACATGAACTTTGTTACCCCCCATTTCGGCAACGTAGGCTTTGCTTGAGTCCTTGCTGATTGCTATGCCTCGGGGGTACTTTCCTATTTTTACTGTCTTAACTACTTTCTGTTCAGCTACTGAAATAATTGAAACTGTATAGGAGCACCAATTTGCCACCAGAACATACTTATTGTTTGGGGTTACTTCAACAACTTTGGGAACTGAACCTACGGAGTAGATAGCATCTATTTGATAATTACTACGATTAATTCGATAGACAAAACTGCGATCAAAACCAGATGACGGTGAGCAAGTATCGCTTCCTTCCTTACTGTATCCAGGACCATACATTGAGTAGTTGCTAACGTACAAGAATTTACCATCGGGTGAAAAAGAGCCCTCAACAGGCGAGCCTCTAAAAATTGATGAGTTCTTTGAAAAGCCAAAATTTTTCAATGAAACTGAATCAGGAATTGTCTTTATCAGTTCAAAAGTTTTCGCGTCATAAATTGTTACTGAGTGCTTATACATCATGTTATGTGCACTAACTATTCCGTCATTTGATGCTCGAACAGATTTAGGGGCAATTGATCCATCAATTGTCTTAATCAACTTCATAGAACTCTTTTTTGCACTCTCTTCTGCCTGGACAGGAATTGCAATCAAAGATAAAGAAATAGTGGCTATTAGAGTTAGAGGTAGAAAAGTTTTGCGCATGTAACAACTCTACTAGAGCTTTTAATGAAGCTTGCCGAGAATAGATCTCAACTAAATCTCGATCATTTTTCATTGTGACCTAGAATTTTGCCGTCAGAAGTTGAAACCCATGCCTTGATTGAGAGCAACATAACTCATCAAAGTAGGTAATTTGAGAATACTGTGGAGCGTTGACCTAAAAGGTTGAGTAATCTTGGCAGGTGAGCTCAACCATTAAAGCCTATGTAGACCTGATGAAGCTTCGGGTCGTGGAGCTGCTATTGGTTTCAACATTACCGGCGATGGTATTGGCAGAAAAAGGCTTACCAAGTTTTGGATTAACTTTCGCAACCATTATTGCAGGAACACTTGCTGCCGGCAGTGCGAATGCCTTTAATATGGTTATAGAAAGTGATTTAGATAAGTTAATGGAGAGAACTTCGAAGCGTCCCTTGGTTACTGGATTAATCTCAAAAACTCAGGCAACAGTTTTTGCAACACTCATAGGATTTATTGCTCTTGCGTTGTTCTGGATATTCACCACTGAACTTGCAACTTTCCTAGCTTTTGTCGCAATAGCTTTCTATGTCCTCGTTTATACGATGGCCCTGAAGCAACGAACATCTCAAAACATTGTTTGGGGTGGAGCAGCCGGTTGTATGCCCGTTTTAATCGGATGGGCAGCAGTTACTAACTCACTTTCATTAACTGCTTGGGCTTTTTTCTTTGTGATCTTTTTTTGGACACCTCCGCATTTCTGGGCTCTGGCAATCAAGTACAAAGATGACTACGCATTGGCGGGAACGCCCATGCTGCCGGTAGTTGCAACTAAAAGTAATGTTCGCCGGCAAATGTGGTTCCACACAATTTTGATGATTTCATCTTCAGTCGCGTTAATTATCTTTGCATCGCTACCGCTGTGGTCGATGGCACTAACCATTTTATTGGGAGCTATCTTCGCAGTTCAGTTACTGCAATTAAAGGATGGATCACCAGACTATGCAAAAGTTGCTGGAAAGATATTTCAGTGGTCAATAACTTATTTGAGTCTTTTTTCAGTAATCCTCGTGGTTGCACAACTACTTAGCTAGCCCTTGCTTTGTATCCTTTATCAAATCACTTGAAAGCTCTAATCCAACAGACAAGCGAAGTGTCGAAGGTGCGCAGAGCTATTTCTGATTGAAATCTGGAGATAGTCGGCGTTTACTCACAGCCAACTTATGGCAGAGTAAGCACCATGAACAAGTCAGCAATATCGGTTCGGGATTTATCAAAAAAATATGACAATCGCCTAGCTGTTTCCCACATTAACTTCGAGGTCCCCCTTGGGACAGTGTGCGGATTTGTTGGACCAAATGGATCTGGCAAGACCACAACAATGAGAATGTTGCTTGGATTGATCACCCCAACAACTGGACAAGGTCACATACTTGGCGAACCGATAGAGCACCCAGAAAGATATTTAAGTCGTGTTGGTGCGATGATTGAAGGACCAGCTTTTTATCCAGCGTTATCTGGTCATGAAAACTTGATGGTTCTTGCAAAACTTGGGGGCTTTCCAATAGAACGTGTACAAATATTGTTAGAAAAAGTTGGCCTTGCTGCACGTGGTAAATCAAAATATAAAACCTACTCACTAGGTATGAAGCAACGATTAGGAATTGCTGCAGCATTGCTTCCCGAACCAAAACTTCTCATGCTTGATGAACCAACAAATGGACTAGATCCAGAAGGTATTCAAGAGATTAGAGCCTTATTGCGTGATTTAGCTAATGAAGGTACAACTGTTTTTGTTTCATCTCACCTTCTTTCTGAGCTTGAAATCATCAGTGACCATATTGTGATGCTTCGTAAGGGTGAAATTGTTTTTGCTGGTCCAATCGGTGATTTGATGGCAAAACAGCAACCTACGATTATTGCAAAGTCATTAGAGCATTCTGATTTGAAAAAAATCATGGAGATCGCACAAGCTTCTGGCCATCAAGCTGTGATTCGAAATGATTCAGTGCATATTTTGGCTGCTATGGACTGGGCGCCCGAATTAAATAAAGCAGCCTTCAACGCCGGAATAGTACTGGCGCAATTAGCACCGCAACTGCCAAATCTAGAAGAGACTTTCTTTGAAATGACAGGAGATAAATAATGTTACATGTTGTTGCAGCAGAGCTTCGAAAACTTCGTCGCCCTACATTGTTTTTAGGGACCATGGCAGCAGTTGTATTTTTCAGTGGACTTTTTTCTGCACTTCTTTTTCTCTTGATCGATTCTCCTCAAGGGAATGCAGATCGTGGACAAGTTGTGGGCCGTGAAGTTTTGGGACTTGCAACAGGTGGAGTCCAAGGCTTCTCAAGTACCGGCGGATTTCTAGGAATTATTGCGCTCTGTGTTTTTGCAGCTCAAACAGCTCAGGAATACACATACGGAACACTCCGCAATCTATTGATCCGCCAACCAGGCCGGCTCAAAATTCTTTTCGGCAAATTAGTTGCAATGAAGATTTTTGCATTTGTCATGATTGTTGTGTCAGCAATTATTGGAATCAGCACTTCAGTTCTGCTAGCCCCCGGTGCCAAGGTAAATACCGATCTGTGGTTTACAGAAGAAGGAATTGAGGCGATTTTTACCTTATTTATAAATGTCACGATCTCAGTTATTGGCTTTGGAATAATAGGAATGGTTCTTGGCTTACTTCTACGCTCGCCGATAAGTGCAATATCTTTCGGTGTTCTATGGCTCCTTATAATTGAGAATTTACTGATAGCAGTCAGAGGTTCACTTCAAAATTGGCTCCCAGGAGCACAATTAAATGCAATCGCATCAGGAGGAACCTTAGATTTGGCTTACAAAAGCGCTTTAACTGTAGGTGGAATTTATGTGGGTATTGGGGCGATTATTGCCTCAATACTTTTTGTTCGCCGTGACGTAGCTAATTAAAGACACCAGCCTTTAAAACCAAGGTTTTTTAAGGTTCGCCATTTATTCTAGAGACCTTCCCTGCGAAAGGTTTTTTTGTGAAAAAGTTAAAAGCGATTTCACTCGCTGCTATTTTGGGGCTGTCGATTTCGTCAGTTCCAGCTCTTGCAGCCCCAAAACCAACCCTGGCTCAAATTGAAGCGGCAAAAAAAGTTGAGGCAGAAAAAAAGAAAGCAGCCGATGCTCAGGCTAAAAAACTCGCAGAAGCAAATCAAAACCTTCGCACACTGACCGCTAAAGCAAATGCAGCAACTGCCCTCTATCGCAAGGCACAAGAAGAGTTAGCAGTTGCAACTAAAATGGCAAATGCAGCAGCAAAGCATGCGGCTGAAACAGCTGAATCTGTTGCTGATGCCCATAAAACAATCGGACGCTTAGCTGCTAATGCCTACATTCTTGGTGGCAATATGAGCGATATAGCACCGCTCCTTAGCTCTAATGGCCCACAAGACCTTATAGACCAGATTTCAACTCTTGGAACACTAGGTGCACAAAACTCAGTTGCTCTTGAAAGATTTAAGATTGCCGAAGCTGCTGCCATTAAGGCTAAAAAAGTTGCAGATGATGCAAAAGCGGCACAAATAATTGCAACTGAAAAAGTTGAAGCTGCTAAAAAAGTTGCAGATGATGCAAAAGAAGAACAGGCCAAGGAAGTAGCAAAACTACAAAAAGTTCAAGACGAGTTAATGCGTCAATTAAATAGTGCGCGAAAAGTTAGAACAACTTTGGAACAGCAAAGACAGTTGGCACTACTTGAAGAGAGCCAAGCAAATACTGCGGCGCAAACTGATGGCCAAAGAAGTGTATGGAGTGATTTAGGATTTAAGGGTCGTGCAACAAGTAGAACAACTCAAGCACAACGAGATAAAGCTGTTGCATTTGCTAAAGCACAGGTGCTTGCCAGAAAACCATATGTATGGGGAAGTGAAGGACCAAATACTTTTGACTGTTCAGGTCTTGTCTATGCTGCATATAGATCAGCTGGTCTTGGTTGGCCAAATTGGGATCGCTTGAACTCGGCGCTTTATTCAACCTACACAATGCATGTTTCACTTAAAGAGCTAGTACCAGGCGATCTTTTGTTCTACTCATATAAAGGAACGGTTTCAACAATCCACCACATAACAATTTACGCAGGTGATGGCATGATGTGGGAAGCAAACTCAAAGGGCCGGGGCTTGCTGTATTCAAACATCTACAGCATTAAAGGCTTGATGCCATTTGGTGGACGGGTCTAAAACTCCACTATTGTTGAGCCATGACAATGGCTGTTCCTGCAGTACGTAGTGCAGTGCGAACATGGCTAGAAAAGTTTGAGGCCGGCGATAAAGTCTTAGTTGCAGTCTCAGGTGGTGCCGATTCACTTGCACTTGCACATGCACTATCGGTAGAAGCCAAACAATTAGCAATCACCATTCTCGGAGTTACAGTTGATCATCAACTCCAATCAGGATCTGCAGCACAAGCAGAAACGGTTGTTAGTCAACTATCGGCAATGGATTTAAAATGTGTTGTAAAAAAAGTTGAAGTAAAGATTAAAGATGGTCTTGAGTCATCTGCTCGCTCTGCACGATACAAAGCAGTCAATGAGGTTGCACAAGCGGAGAACGTGGTGGCAGTTTTTCTAGGCCATACTCAAGATGATCAAGCGGAGACCGTTTTATTAGGACTTGCTCGAGGATCGGGAACTCGCTCACTTTCTGGAATGGCAGCTCATACGGGAATTTTTGTTCGCCCACTTCTTGGTCTTACTCGCGAAACAACACAAAACTACTGCGAGCAAACAGATTTAACTTTTTGGAAAGACCCACATAATCAAGACCAACAATTTGCTCGAGTGCGAGTTCGCACAGAAGCAATCCCAGTTTTAGAAAAAACTATTGGTCCTGGAATTTCTGAAGCACTTGCTCGTAGTTCACAGCTACTTCGTGAAGATGCAGATGCACTTGATCATTGGGCCGAACACGAAGCAATGAAACTAGATTTGGCAGATTTAGACTGTGCCCACTTAGAAGCGATGCCCAAGGCCATTCGAACCAGAGTGCTACGGATCGCGATCTATGCCCAAGGAGCCCCTTCAGGTTCAATTACTGCCGAGCATGTGAGCGTGATTGAGGCGTTGATCACCGCATGGAGCGGGCAGGGGGCAGCAAATCTTCCTGGTGGTGTGAAGGTTGAGAGAATTTCGGGCAGACTTTCGCTCTCACCGCAGCGACCTTAGGGAGAAACGTGGATTTAGAAGCAGTCAAAGGCGATATCGAACGTGTAATCGTTACAGAAGAACAGTTGCAAACTCGAATTAAAGAGCTTGCAGTTCAGGTTGGTAAAGATTATGAAGGTAAAGACCTTTTACTTGTTGGTGTTTTAAAAGGTGCGGTTATGGCTGTTGCGGATTTCTCGCGTGCACTCCAACGTCATGTTGATATGGACTGGATGGCGGTTTCATCATATGGATCAGGCACAAAATCTAGCGGGGTAGTTAGGATTCTAAAAGATTTAGATCGCGATATTACAGGTCGCAATGTTTTAATTATTGAAGACATCGTAGATTCAGGGTTGACTCTTTCTTGGCTCAAGTCAAACTTAGAATCACGAGGAGTTGGATCAGTTGAGATCCTTTCAATTTTACGTAAGCCAGAAGCTGCAAAGATTGAAGTAAACGTTAAGTATGTTGGCTTTGATATTCCAAAAGATTTCGTAATTGGTTATGGCTTAGATTTTGATGAAAAGTATCGCAACCTTCCCTTTATCGGTGTGCTTGCCAAGCACATGTACGAGTAATTTGTAGAAACGAGAAAAAGAACCTATGTCACAAGTACAAAAACCAAAAAAGCAGATCAAGAAGAGTTTTACCAGTAAGCAATCGGACAAAACTTCTGTTAAAAAACCTAACAAGAAGCCAACAACACGCACTGGTAAAATTCTTCGCGGTCCTTTATTTTGGATAATTGCAGCAATATTTGCGGTGACAGCTTTAGGCCAAATCTCATCAGCCGGTAACAAATACACACAGATTGAAACTTCACAGGCAATCGATGCAATTTCTAAAACTCAAGTACTCTCGGCTGAAATAGTTGATAGACAACAAAAGATTCGTTTGATTTTGACACCAGGAAATAGAATTAATGGTTCCGATAAAGTTGAAGCTTTTTATGTTGCTCGCCAGGAACCAACAATTATTGATGCTTTAACAGGCAACCCACCGCCACAAGGTTGGAACGTTAAAGTTCCATCACAATCCATATTTGTCTCGTTTTTGTTCTCAATCCTGCCATTTTTACTCATTGGTTTCTTATTTTTCTGGATGATGAGTCAGGCCCAAGGAGGAAATAAAGTTTTCCAATTTGGAAAATCAAGAGCAAAACTACAAAATAATGATGTTCCAAAAACAAAGTTTAAAGACGTAGCAGGAGCCGATGAGGCACTTGCAGAGTTAGATGAGATTAAAGATTTTCTTGCAAAGCCAGAAAAGTACGCACCACTGGGAGCAAAGATTCCAAAGGGAGTTTTGTTATTCGGCCCACCGGGAACTGGAAAGACTTTGTTAGCAAGGGCGGTTGCAGGAGAAGCTGGTGTGCCTTTCTATTCAATTTCCGGATCAGATTTTGTTGAAATGTTCGTTGGTGTTGGAGCCGCACGAGTTCGTGATCTATTCACTCAGGCAAAAGAAAACGCACCTGCGATTGTTTTTATAGATGAAATTGATGCAGTTGGACGCCAGCGTGGTGCAGGTATGGGTGGCGGCCACGATGAGCGCGAACAAACTCTCAATCAACTCCTTGTAGAGATGGATGGATTTGAAGAGAACTCAAAAGTTATTTTGATTGCAGCCACAAATCGTCCCGATGTTTTAGATCCAGCATTGCTTCGACCAGGTCGTTTTGATCGTCAAATTGCAGTAGACCGTCCCGATCTAAAGGGTCGCGAAGCAATTTTAGAGATTCATGCAAAAGGTAAGCCAATTAATTCATCAGTGAAATTAGTTGACTACGCAAGACGCACACCTGGCTTTACAGGCGCTGATCTTGCAAGTGTTCTCAACGAAGCCGCACTTTTATCTGCTCGTGAAAACAAAGCAGACATTGGTAATTTAGAACTTGATGAAGCTATTGATCGTGTAATGGCTGGACCACAGAGAAAATCTCGCTTAATGAGTGATGAAGAACGTCGAGTCACTGCTTATCACGAGGCAGGTCACGCACTTGTTGCCCATGCATTGCCACACACAGATCCCGTTCATAAAGTAACAATCATGCCTCGCGGCCGTGCATTGGGTTACACAATGGTTTTGCCGGATGAAGACAAATACTCCACAACTAGAAATCAGTTGTTAGATCAATTGGCATACTCCCTTGGTGGCCGTGCTGCAGAAGAGCTGATCTTCCATGATCCATCTACCGGTGCATCAAATGACATCGAAAAAGCAACCTCACTTGCACGGGCAATGGTTACGCAATATGGAATGACTTCTGCAATTGGCGCAATCAAATTAGGCGGTGGAAGCACTGAACCATTTATGGGGCGCGATTATGGCCACCAGCGTGATTACAGCGAAAATATCGCTGGAATCGTGGACCGTGAAATTCGAACCCTCATTGAAAATGCACACCAAGAGGCTTTTGATATTTTAGTTGCTAATCGCAAAATCCTTGATGAGATGGTCATTGAACTTTTAGAGAAAGAAACTCTCAATAAAGATGAGATCGCAGTAATCTTCAAGAAGGTGAAGAAGGTGACAGCAAGAGCTGCTTGGACTGGATCAGCCAATCGTGTTCCATCTTCGCAACCTCCAGTTGATGTGCCAGAACGCATTGTTATTGAGCCAACAACAGAAACAAAAAAGCCCACAAGACGTAAAAAGGCTGTAAGTGACGATAAATAAGTTGACCGTTACTGATGGTCGGGCAAAAGCGCCATATGATCAAGAGCGTGCAGAAAAAGCTGTACGAGAACTCTTGTTTGCACTCGGAGAAGACCCAGATCGCGAAGGCCTAAAAGAAACTCCTGCTCGCGTGGCACGAGCGATGTCAGAAAACTTCGAAGGCCTGTGGCAATCACCTGAAGATGTTTTAACTACAACTTTTGATATTGGTCACGAAGAGTTAGTAATTGTTAGAGACATTGAGGTTTTTTCCCACTGCGAACACCATCTAACTCCATTTCATGGTGTTGCCCATATTGGTTACATTCCACGAGGTAAAATTACGGGGCTATCAAAGTTAGCTCGCTTGGTTGATGTTTATGCAAAGCGTCCGCAAGTTCAAGAGAGATTAACTACGCAAATTGCAGATGCCATGGTTGAGATATTAAATCCCTTGGGAGTAATAGTCATTATTGACTGCGAACACCTTTGTATGTCTATGCGGGGAGTTAAGAAGTCACAGGCACGCACAACTACATCAGCTGTGCGAGGCGCACTAAATAATGCAGCAACACGTTCTGAAGCAATCGCCTTAATCACTAGAGGCTAGTTTTATGTTGGTAATGGGAATTCTAAATGTAACTCCAGATTCCTTTGCCGACGGTGGTAGACATAATCAATTAGATGCTGCAGTAGCACGCGGATTAGAGATGATTGCAGAAGGCGTAGATATTATTGATATTGGTGGGGAATCAACGCGGCCAGGTGCGGAACGAGTTGATGAACAGGAAGAGTTGCAACGAACAATTCCTGTAATTGAAAAAATCGCTCCCCTTATTGCAAAAACCGATGTGAAAATTAGTATTGATACGATGCGTGCAAGCGTTGCAGAAGCGGCAATAAAAGCAGGTGCATCAATTATAAATGATGTTAGTGCTGGTCAATCAGATACCAGGATGCTTTCGACAGCTGCGCATTTAAAAGTTCCATATATTGCCATGCATTGGCGCGGACATTCCAAAGATATGAACTCAAAAGCAATATATAAAGACGTTGTTGCAGAGACTATTTCAGAGTTGGAAGATCGAATTCAAGTTGCTCTATCTACAGGAGTGGCGAAAGAGAATCTAATTATTGATCCTGGTCTTGGTTTTGCTAAAGATGCCGATCACAATTGGGCAATAATTGATGCGATTGATCGTTTTGTTGATTTGGGCTTCCCAGTATTAGTTGGTGGCTCCCGCAAAAGATTTCTAGGTGGCGATTCTCCTGATCAACGAGAGGAGGCAACAGTTAATTTAACAAAGAGACTTAGGGGAACTGGAGTTTGGGCCGTTAGAGTTCACACTGTTAAGCCACACAAGGAGGCCCTGGAATCATGAGTGATCAAATTGTTATCACTGGCATCCATGGTTATGGGTTTCATGGTTTATTTGAAAATGAGCGGAAAAACGGCCAGGACTTCTATGTAGATTTGATTTTAAATTTAGATTTAGCATCAGCCGCACAATCAGATACCATTGAAGACACCGTTAACTACGCTGAAATTACAGAGTTGACCCATCAAGAGATTACAACTAACCCTGTGAATTTGATTGAAAAATTGGCATACAGAATTGCAGAAAGAATTTTGAGTTCACATCTAAAGATAAAGGCCATAACTGTAACTGTTCATAAGCCTCAGGCCCCAGTGGGTTTAAAAGTCCATGATATTTGCGTTGTTGTGAATAAAACTCGATGAAAGCGATAATTTCACTGGGTGCTAATTTGGGTAACCCAAAAGAAAATTTGGATACTGCGATCACTCTTTTACGTGATGCCACAGATGTTAAAGCTGTTTCTTCATACATAACAACCGACCCAGTTGGCGGTCCAGAGCAACCAAAATATTTAAATGCAGTGTGCATAATTGACAGTGAATTGCCGGCCATGGATTTGCTATCAATGCTCCATGGAATAGAAAAAGCCTTAGGACGAGAACGCACTGAACGATGGGGACCACGGACTATCGATCTAGATCTCATTCAATATGCAGATTTGATTAGCAAAGCCGATGAGTTAGTACTGCCACACCCGCGGGCCCATGAGCGTAGATTTGTTTTGGAACCGTGGTTTGAAATTGAGCCGGATGCAATCCTGCTCACTCATGGAAAAATAAAAGAACTTTTGGAACATCTGCCCGCTTAGCGCTAAACTTTAAGCATCTTGCCCGGTACCTGAAAGGACTGGAGCCACTATAAATGAGCGTATTAGTTCCAACTATGGGTGCCTTACATAAAGGCCACCAAGCGTTGATTAAGCGTGCTCGAACATTAGACAAAGAAGTAATCGTCAGTATTTTTGTTAACCCACTTCAATTTGAAAACAAAGAAGATATTGACGCATATCCGCGAACGCCAGAACGCGATATCGAAATTGCAACAATTGCTGGCGCAACACAGATTTGGTTTCCTGAATTTGAAGAGCTCTATCCAGAAGGTTTTCAAACTATTACCGCAGGCCCATTAGGCTCAATTTTTGAGGGAGCATCGAGACCAGGTCACTTTGATGGAGTTGTCACAGTTGTCAATCGTTTATTTGCTCTAACCAAACCAAGTAAAGCAATTTTTGGTGAAAAGGATTTTCAGCAACTTTCGATAATCAAAGCTATGAAAACAGCAGTAGAAATAATTGGAGTTCCAACAGTCCGTGAATTTGATGGATTAGCAATGTCTTCGCGTAATCATCGCTTGACTCAAGAGGGTCGAAATAGCGCATTAGTTGTTAATCGGGCACTGTCTGCAGCAAGGTTAGCTCCAACAGTAGAAATTGCCATTGAGATTCTAAACTCCACACTTTCAACAGAATCTGGATTTAAGAAAGACTACGCAACTGTGATTGATGAAAATGACTTTTCCGTTGCAAAGGAAACCACACAATCCAAGAGAGCAATTATTGCTGGCTGGGTTGAGGGAGTTCGTTTAATTGACAATATGCCGATGGCTGGGAGATAGAGATGCTACTAACTGTAGATGTGGGTAATACAAATACCGTACTTGGGATTTTTGATAAAAAGGATTTGATTCGCTCCTGGCGAGTGAAAACTGATCCGCGTAGTACGGCAGATGAATTGTGGCTTCAATACCGAGCATTAATTGAAGATTACAGTTTAAGTGGACTATCTATCTGCTCCACTGTCCCTGCAACTTTACGAGAGCTTCGAAGCATGATTGCTGAATACTTTGCAGATGTTCGCGTAACAATCGTAGAACCAGGAACAAAAACAGGAGTTCCGCTGCTAGTTGATAATCCAAAAGAGATTGGCGCAGATCGAATTGTAAATACTTTAGCAGCACATACAATTTTTGGAGGACCAGCAATTGTTGTTGATTTTGGTACGTCAACAAATTTAGATGTAGTCTCGCCAAAAGGTGAGTTTCTTGGGGGCGCGTTAGCACCAGGTATTGAGATCTCAGTGGACGCTCTTGCTGCTCGAGCCGCGCAACTTCGTAAGATCGAATTAATTAAACCTAAGAATGTCATCGGGAAAAATACGGTTGAAGCTTTACAGTCCGGAACAATCTTTGGATTTGCTGGTCAGGTTGATGGTTTAGTGGATCGAATCACTGTAGAACTTGCAGATTCATATTCCGAAAAGCCAATAGTTATTGCTACAGGAGGGTTGGCACCCTTGATTGTGGGTGTTTCAGAAACTATTGAGCACCATGAGCCTGATTTAACTTTGATTGGACTTCGTCTAATTCATGAGCGAAATGCCTGAGTCTGTAGACTTGCCAACCTATGAGCACTGATAACACAGCCGGTTCTGCTTCAAACTCTAGCGCTGAAGAAGATTTACCTGAACAGCTTCGAATCCGCAGAGAAAAACGTGCTGCCTTAATTGCACGAGATATTGAGCCATATCCAGTTTCAGTTCCTCGCACAAAATCTCTCGGAGAGATTCGTGAAAAATATGTTGGTCTAGAGATCGATATAGCCACTGGGGATATCGAGTCATTAACGGGACGCATTATTTTTAAGCGTGATACAGGAAAACTCTGCTTTGCAACTTTACGTGAAGGCGATGGCACTGAACTTCAAGCGATGTTATCTCTGGATAAAGTTGGACAAGATGCGCTTGATTCCTGGAAATCAGATATTGATTTAGGTGACATTGTTTCTATAACCGGAGAAATCATTACATCAAAGCGTGGCGAACTATCTATTCTTGCCAACTCTTGGGCTTTGGCATCAAAGTCACTTCGACCATTGCCAAATGATCACAAACCAATGTCAGAAGAGACTCGAGTACGGATGCGTTATGTAGATTTAATCGTCAGGCCAGAGGCTAGAGTTAATGCAAGATTGCGTCCGACTGTTATGAAATCACTACGTGATACTTTTGAAAAAGAAAAATTCATAGAGGTAGAAACTCCCATGTTGCAGGTAATGCATGGCGGGGCAGCGGCACGCCCATTTAAGTCTTTCTCAAATGCTTACGATATGGATCTCTATTTACGGATCGCTCCAGAGCTTTTTCTCAAGCGTTGTGTTGTGGGTGGAATTGAACGCGTTTTTGAGATCAACCGAAACTTTCGCAATGAGGGCGCCGATTCTTCACACTCGCCTGAGTTTGCAATGATCGAAAGTTATATGGCTTACGGTGACTGGCTCTCTATGGCAGATTTAACTCGAAACCTTGTCCAAAATGCTGCGATGGCTATTTCTGGATCACATGTTGTAACCCATCATGATGGAAGACAGGCAAATTTGGGTGGGCAGTGGAAACAAATCTCCTTGTATGAGGCAATTTCAACCAGTGTTGGGCAAAACGTAACAGCATTAACGCCAATAGCAGAGCTCAAGAAAATCGCTGAAAAACTGGGAATAAAGATTGATCCTAAGTGGATTACAGGGAAATTAGCCGAAGAGATATTTGAACATGTTGCCAAAGATCAATTAATTGAACCTACATTTGTCATGGGCTTTCCATTGGATACATCACCGCTAGTTCGTGCCCACCGTGAACATCCAGGTGTTTCTGAGAAGTGGGATCTTTATGTAGATGGTTTTGAATTAGCAACTGGTTACTCCGAGCTTATTGACCCAGTCATTCAACGCGATCGCTTAATTGAGCAAGCAACACTTGGTTCAAAGGGAGATTTAGAGGCAATGCAAGTTGATGAAGATTTCTTACGTGCATTGGAGTTTGCAATGCCACCTACCGGTGGAATGGGCATGGGTGTTGATCGATTGCTCATGGCACTTACTGGACTCGGAATTCGCGAAACAATTTTGTTCCCACTTGTAAAACCGGAACTGGAATAAATAATGCAGATTCGCCCAGCGCACACCAGTGACATTAAAGGTATTCGCCAACTTATAGATTCTTATTCACCACAAGGTCGTCTACTAACAAAAGAAACCGTAACTCTTTATGAGAGCGTGCAGGAGTTCACTGTTGCCATAGAAGGAAACGAAGTAGTCGGTTGTGGGGCACTTCACGTTCTTTGGGAAGATTTGGCCGAAGTTCGAACCGTTGCAGTCACTGAAAAACTTCGCGGCCAAGGCGTTGGACATCAAATATTAGAGTCAATCATCTCGCGTGCTAAAGAGATTGGAATTAAGCGGCTCTTTTGCTTAACTTTTGAAACTGAGTTTTTTGGTCGTCATGGATTTCAAGTTATTGAAGGAACTCCCGTTGCTCCTGAAATCTATGACGAATTATTGCGATCCTACGATGCAGGTGTTGCCGAGTTTTTGGATCTTGAATCGGTAAAGCCAAATACTCTGGGAAATACCCGAATGCTCAAAGAGCTGTAGGCGAACTGAGCCGAAAGCAATGCTCAAAGAGGAAAGAAATTACCCCCAGATTTAGCCCTATTTCGGGCATAACCCCGCCACATTTGGGGTTGTAAAAGGCATAAGCAATCCACCTCGCGGGCTAATGCCTACAGGTATTAGGCTTAACGACAGAACGATTCAAAGGAGCACCGCCCATGTTTGAGCGCTTTACCGACCGAGCCCGACGCGTTGTCGTATTGGCCCAAGAAGAAGCACGCATGCTCAATCACAACTACATCGGTACTGAACACATCTTGCTTGGTCTGATTCATGAAGGGGAAGGCGTTGCATCAAAAGCTCTTGAATCACTTGGTATCTCATTAGAAGGTGTTCGAGCACAAGTTGAAGAGATTATTGGTCAAGGACAACAGGCACCAAGTGGGCATATTCCTTTTACTCCGCGCGCAAAGAAAGTTCTAGAGCTTTCACTTCGCGAAGCGTTGCAGTTAGGACACAACTACATTGGTACTGAACATATTCTTTTAGGTTTAATTCGCGAAGGCGAAGGCGTTGCAGCACAAGTTCTTGTAAAACTTAGTGCAGATTTAAATCGTGTGCGTCAACAAGTTATTCAATTACTTTCTGGTTATCAAGGAAAAGAATCTGTTCAGGCTGGTCCTGCAGAAGGCACACCATCAACATCATTGGTCCTAGATCAATTTGGCCGTAACCTTACTCAAGCTGCCCGTGAAGGAAAACTTGATCCCGTTATTGGTCGCGAAAATGAAATTGAACGAGTTATGCAGGTTCTTTCACGCCGAACAAAAAATAATCCAGTCCTAATCGGTGAGCCAGGTGTTGGTAAGACAGCTGTAGTTGAAGGACTTGCACAAGCAATTTTCAAAAATGATGTTCCTGAAACTCTTAAGGACAAGCAGGTTTATTCACTCGACTTAGGCGCACTTGTTGCCGGTAGTCGCTATCGCGGAGATTTTGAAGAGCGCTTGAAGAAAGTACTCAAAGAAATTAAAACCCGCGGAGACATTATTTTGTTTATCGATGAGATTCACACCCTTGTTGGAGCAGGTGCTGCAGAGGGTGCAATCGATGCTGCAAGCATTCTCAAGCCAATGCTTGCACGAGGTGAACTACAGACAATTGGTGCAACAACTCTTGATGAGTACCGCAAGCATGTTGAAAAGGATGCAGCACTAGAGCGTCGTTTCCAACCAATCCAAGTAAAAGAGCCAACAGTTGCTCACACAATCGAAATTCTTAAAGGGTTACGCGATCGCTACGAAACGCACCACCGTGTCTCCATTACAGATGGTGCTTTAGCGGCAGCTGCAAATATGGCTGATCGTTATGTTTCTGATCGTTTCTTGCCAGATAAAGCAATCGATCTTATTGATGAAGCTGGATCACGCCTTCGCATTAAGCGCATGACCGCCCCACCTGAGCTTCGTGAATTCGATGACAAAATCGCAAATGCACGCAAAGAAAAAGAGTCTGCAATTGATGGGCAAGACTTTGAATTGGCTGCAACTCTGCGCGATAAGGAAAAGACTCTTATCATCGAAAAACAAGAGGCAGAAAAGAATTGGAAAGCTACCGACTTAGATAAGGTCACAGAAGTTGATGAAGAGTTGATTGCACAAGTGCTTTCACTTTCAACTGGAATTCCTGTATTTAAGTTAACAGAGGAAGAAACAGCACGCCTTCTAAATATGGAAGCAGAGCTTCACAATCGTGTTATTGGTCAAGAGCAAGCCATTAAGGCTTTATCAAAGGCAATTCGCCGCACACGTGCCGGACTTAAGGATCCACGCCGTCCAGGTGGTTCATTTATTTTTGCTGGTCCTTCAGGTGTTGGTAAGACAGAGCTTTCAAAAACTCTTGCTTCATTCTTGTTTGGTGATCAAGATGCATTGATTCAGCTTGATATGTCTGAATACTCTGAGCGCCATACAGCATCACGTTTGTTTGGTGCGCCTCCAGGGTATGTTGGATACGACGAAGGTGGACAGCTAACTGAAAAAGTTCGCCGTCGTCCTTTCTCTGTAGTTCTCTTTGATGAGATTGAAAAAGCTCACCCAGATATCTTCAACTCTTTACTTCAGGTTCTAGAAGATGGCCGCTTAACCGATGCACAAGGACGCACGGTTGACTTTAAAAACACTGTCATCATCATGACTACAAACCTTGGAACTCGCGATATTTCTAAATCACTTGGACTTGGTTTTGCCAATACTGGCGATGACCTAACTAACTATGAGCGCATGAAGGGCAAAGTAACTGACGAACTAAAGTCACACTTCCGCCCTGAATTCCTTAACCGCATCGATGATGTAATCGTCTTCCATCAGTTAACGAAGCCACAGATCATCGAAATTGTTGATCTCATGCTGAAAAATCTTGATGATCGTTTGCAGAACAAAGATATGGGAATTGAACTGACACCTGCCGCAAAGGATCTATTGGCAGAGCGCGGTTATGACCCACTCTTAGGTGCACGTCCTCTTCGCCGCGTAATTCAACGCGAAATCGAGGATGCATTGTCAGAGCGCATCTTGTTTGGTGAGTTAAAGGCTGGTGAAATCATTGTTGTAGATGTCATCGGTGAAGGCACTGAAGCGGAGTTCACCTTTAAGGGTGCACCAAAATCTGCAATGCCGGACACACCTGAAGATTTAGCTGAAGCACCAACTGCCTAACTGGGCAACAAGTAACTACTTAGAAATCTAGAGCGGTAATCGATAACGCTTGCGCGGAATTGATTCAATCAGTTGATCCTTCACTAAACTAAGCAGTGCTTTTTCAACCTGTGATTGGTCTGGCCAAAGTTTTTTGAGTGCGCCCTCTGTCAGAGATTCATTTTCGCGCAATGCTTGAACGATAGTTCCACGGCATTTGCGATCAGTGCCATGCCAATCCTGAGATTTTCTAACAAGCTCTGTTTTGGGATAGCCATTTTTATGCCAGTTACATTGATCAATAATTGGACATTTTTCACAGATTGGATTTTTTGATGTACAGATAACTGCGCCAAGTTCCATGGTTGCCGCAGCCCATATGTGTGCATTCTTTTCTGGTAGCAACTTCAATCGCGAATTTCTCTCTTTTGAAGTCGGAGCTGGCTTTGGATATTCTTCTCCATCGATTGCTCGCACTAAAACACGGCGAATATTTACATCCATTACAAGTATCCGTTTTTCAAAAGCAAAAGCAGCTATTGCTGCAGCGGTGTACTCACCAATTCCTGGAAACAATCGAAGTATTTCCGGATCATCTGGAACTTGATTATTAAAATCCTCAGAGATTATCTGCGCGGTTGCATGTAAGCGCAGAGCCCTTCGTGGATAACCAAGTCGCCCCCATGCAGTAATAACTTGTGCAGGTGTGGCTTTAGCTAACTCCGCCGGTGTTGGCCAACGCTGCATCCATTCGTTCCATTTCGGAAGCACGCGATTGACTGGAGTCTGTTGCAACATGAACTCACTAACCAATACACCCCATGGAGTTGTATTGCGCCAAGGCAGATTGCGCTGATGCTTTTTAAACCAAGAAATAATTGGCTTTTCTAGCGAATTCATTCGCCGGTAATTTTTACCCGATTTAGTGCTGCGTCCAAACGGGAGACTTCAAAAATCTCCATTCCTGCGATTTTTACATCTGAGCCAGTTGGAACTAATGCTTTTTTAAATCCAAGTCGGTAGGCCTCTTGTAATCTGCGATTTACGCCGCTTACCTTTCTTATCTCGCCAGCTAATCCAACTTCACCGATTGCAACAAGATCGGCCGGCAAGGCTAAAGATTTTGCAGCAGAGGCCACAGCAAGTGCTAACGCCAAATCTGCGGCAGGTTCGGTCATTTTCATTCCACCAACAGTTGCTGCATAGACATCACGTCCACCAACTCGAATATGGGCGCGAAGTTCTAGAACCGCAAGAGTCATAGATGTTCGCGCGGAGTCCAAACCGGAAACAACTCGGCGTGCATTACCAAAGTCATTTTCACGACCAGCAGAGACAAGTGCTTGGATCTCAGCCAACAAAGGCCTGCGTCCCTCAAGAGTTACCGTCACACATGTGCCTGGTACAGGTTCAACATGGCGGGAAGTAAACAATCCTGTTGGATCAAGGACGGATTCAATACCCGAATCGCTTAAATCAAAACAACCAACTTCATCAGATGCACCAAATCGATTTTTGATTGCACGAATAAGGCGCAATCGTGAATGGCGCTCACCTTCAAACTGAAGAACTACGTCAACAATATGTTCTAAAAGTCTTGGTCCTGCAATAGATCCATCTTTTGTCACATGTCCAACTAGTAGCAAAGTAATGTCACGATCTTTACAAATTCGAATTAATGCACCTGCAACTTCTCTAACTTGAGTTACTCCGCCAGGGGCGCCATCTGCAGTAGAACTTCCAATTGTTTGTATAGAGTCAATAATGACTAGCTCTGGCTTTACTGCATCTATGTGTGCAATTACTGCGCCCAGATCTGTCTCTGATGCAATAAACAACTTGGGGTCAACTGCCTTAATTCGCTCTGCACGCAAACGCACTTGTGAGGCCGACTCTTCACCGCTGATATAAAGTGCAGCAATTCCCTTTGCCGCACTTTCTGCTGCAACAGAGAGCAGTAGCGTTGACTTACCTACACCTGGTTCACCTGCTAATAGAATCGCTGCACCTGGTACAAGACCACCACCAAGAACTCGATCTAACTCTGAAACTCCCGTTGGTCTGGCATGTGCTGCCGAAAGATCAACATCGCCTATTGGCAACGCTTTAGAAGTTACGTTTCCTGGAACTAGTGAAAGTTTTTTAGGTGCAGCAATCTCTTCAACAGCGCCCCATGCTTGGCATTCACCACAACGGCCAACCCACTTTTGGGATGTCCAACCACACTCAGTGCAGCGAAACGGATCTTTTTCTACCTTGGCCATAGCGATAAGCCTATGACAGGAGGCTGACTATTTCTTCTGGGCAGCCAATGTAGCTGGATGCTGAATCACAAAGAGTGGGAGTGAGCGTGCCGTTGCCTCACGGATATGTTCCATTCGAGCATTACATAGGCGGGATAGTTCGTTGTAAGCATCTTTACCCATAAGAAGTTCAAGTTCGTACTTGTTAGAGATATACACAGGCTCAGTACCGACGTGAGCATCGCTATTGCTGGTGCAGTACCAATCAAAATCCTCACCACCATCGCCCCATGCAAGACGCTCGTACTCACCAATTACAGTTACAGAATATTCACGTTCACCATATTCACGTGTTTCAAAACTACGGCGTAGTGGAAGTTGCCAACAAACATCAGGTTTAGTATCGGCAAAATGTTTTCCATCGCGTTGTGCCACATGATGAAGTACGCAACCAAAGGATCCAGTAAATCCTTCTGCTTGATAACCTTTTCGATTAAGGAAAATACATCCATCTTCAATTCGACGAGTTTTGCGCTCGCCATCTTCATCTTTCTCAGAAATTCTCAGCGCTCCACCAGGCTTTTTTGGACGAGCTTGATCATAAAACTGCCACATCTCAGGAGTTAAATAAGCTGCTGCCTTAAGAGTGCGCTCTTCATCTTCCTCATCTGAATACATGGCACCTTCTGTGCAGCACCCAGAATTTGGTTGATTCTTAAAAACTCCTTGGCAACCATCGCCATAAATGCATGTCCAGTAAGAAGTAAGCCACGTTAGATCACATTTAAAGATTGTCTCAGCATCATTTGGGTCGAAGAATTCAACCCAATCGCGCGCAAATCCCGGCTTTACTTCTGGCATAGTCGCAGAGCCTACAGGCTCAACGGGTAGTCTTGTTACATGGATATAAAGCCAAAGGTTGGACTCATTGGTGCAGGAGTAATGGGTGAGGCACTTATCTCTGCCTTAGTAACCCATGGACTTAATCCAGATTTAATTACTATCTCTGAAAAGCGCTTGAATCGTGTTAATGAATTAACTGGCAGATACTCAATCAAATCAAGCGAACTGGCAGACAACGTCTCATCTGCGCAGGTTTTGCTCCTAGTAGTAAAACCACAAGATTTGGCGGCCGTTTTAGAAGAGGTTAAAACTCACATTAATTCAGAGACATTGGTGATTACCTTTGCCGCTGGCAAAAGTATTTCTTTTATAAGTAATGGGATTGGAAAATCAAATCCCATTGTTCGTGTAATGCCTAACTCACCGATCTTATTAGGCGCGGGAATGTCTGCAATCTCTTGCTCAATTAACGTAACTGCCGGACAAAGAGATTTTGTCATGGGCTTTTTGGGTGCCGCCGGAAAAACACTTGAAGTGGATGAATCACTTCAAGACGCAGTAACTGCAACAAGCGGCTCTGGACCCGCATATTTCTTTGCTTTTGTGGAGGCAATGGTCTCTGGTGCAATGGAGTTAGGTCTTAGCGAAAAAGATGCCACTGCTCTTACTATTCAAACAATTATCGGTGCGGCAAAAATGCTTGAGCAATCTGGCCAAACTGCAGCAGTTCTTCGAGAAAATGTAACAAGCCCAAATGGAACTACAGCTGCGGCACTGACATCATTTACAAACGGGGGATTGGAGCAATTGGTCACTAAGGCGATGAAGGCTGCTCATGATCGCGCACAGGAGTTAGCATGAAGCGTTTAATCGCTTTATTTGTCATTGCCTTTTTAGTAATTACACCTAGTGCGCAAGCCGCTCCAAAAAAGATTGTAGTCAACCCCCTAAAACTGCTTACAACTATCGGTTCACCAACAGAAGTTAGTGGTGTTGTTGTTTCTGGAAAGAATTTCATTGTATTTGGAACACAAAATTCAAAAGCATATGCAAGGGCTGTTGATTCAAACGGCAATGAACTTTGGAAACTGCAGTTAGATCAATCTCAGGCATCTATTGCCTCTGCTGCAGTTGTTGATAGTGTCGGTGATATATGGATTGCAGGTGCTACTCCGGCACCAGCGGTAGCACCTATAGGCACACCAACGGCAGCAATTAATCCTGATAACGCGAATGTTCCAACAAGTACATTTATAGGCGATCTAAAGGTTTTAACGATTTGGAAGATTAGTTCTGGCGGAGCATTAATTTCAACGAATTCTTTGCCTATGAGCAATTCAATATTACCAACTTCGATGGCATTAGATGATTCAGGTTTAGCTATTGTTGGATCAATTGCAGGCGAAAAGATAAATGCAGGATTTATTAACTTTATGAACACTGCTGGTCTCTTCTCAAAAACACTACAAATTGGATCAGGATCAACATCAATTGAATCTGTTACCCGAAATGCAGATAAGACATTTACTCTTGTTGGGTCAAGTGGTGAAACGATTGCTGGTAAAAAATTAGCGGGTTTAATAGACGGTGTAATAATCAAAGTTACTAAATCTTTAAAGATTACTTCGGTAGTTAGAAGTTCTATCAGCAAGGGAAAGCGAATTTGGAACAGCACCACCCCATCTTTACTCCTAGGTGGTGAAGTTGTTGTTGGGAACAAAAGTGAAGTTGCTGTTACTAAGTTTTCATCCCGATACGCACCAACATGGACTCATAGATTTGCCGGAACCGGTCCTGCTTTTACAACTGGATCCACGCAACTTCTATTTCTTTCAAATGGTGCAATCCCAGAACTAGTATGGAATCCAAAGGTTTCAACAGCCCTATTAATCACCTTTAACTCAAAAGGAGTGATTTCCGCAGCAGAGAGCGCTCCTGTAGGACAACGTTTACTAGTTGGAAGCCTTGAAGCTAAAGATTTAGGTCCAGTGGTAGTCACATCAAGCCCGGATCTGGTTTCGATTTTTGTCCGCAATACGCGGTAATCTAACTTCCTGCACAATCACAGCAATCATAGAAAAGAGAGCATGACATATGGGTTCCGTAATTAAAAAGCGACGCAAGCGCATGGCAAAGAAGAAGCACAAAAAACTTCTAAAGAAAACTCGAATTCAGCGCCGCAACGCAAAATAATTACGGTTTAAGAAGAACCATTTTTCCCTTTTTGCTGGCAAGCAGATTTAAAGTTTTGTTTATTGTTAACCATACACTGTCAATTGGTTGCAATTCTTGAGAACTTGTTACTAAGCGAACAGAATTTTGCTTGAAGATTTTTTGCTCGGTATTGATTGCGCATAAACGCTCTTGGCAGTTGTAGATAATGGTTTTTCCATTAGTGGAGAGATGCTCACCAGGTTGCCCAAAATTTCCACTTACAAGTTTTGATATTTTCTTTGGTGAATCAACCTTCGCCCATCGAATTTCATTTGCATCACCAGGTGTTGTTGAGGGACCTGCCAACCAAGTGACCAATGCGGTGTTACCGACATTTGCAATTGCAATATCGTAACCAGCAATAACTGATTTATCTGTTGCGCGATCTAGATCCATATACTGCCAATCAGATGGATCTATACCTGTGCGACTTGCCATACGAACTGAACTTGCAGTTGTATTCTTCATTACATCGGGCATTGCGTTGATTGAGTCATATACAAGATAAGTAGTTTTGCCCACTAAAGCGGCCTTCATGTGGAAACTGACATCCCCAGTGCTACGCCCATCAGTGGCTCGATCACCATCGACTAGTTCGTACTGCCAGTTACCCGAATTTGATTTCACTGCGCCTAAGGTGACTCCTTGTGTTTGGTCGCGATAGAAAACCTGGATATCTGATGCGCTTGCAACGCAGGCATTAGAGACACTTACATCACTTGAAGTGCGCACACGGATACGGTCTTCATAGTTATTTATAGAGGGACCATTGCCATCTATAACGTCAAAAGTAAAGTTTTTTCCATCATAGGTTGCATATCGAAGATCTTTTTCTGTCACATCGCTATAAAAGATGTGCATTTTCTGTTGAGGAGCAACACC
>WLEB01000013.1 GCA_009704505.1 Actinomycetota bacterium
GGATTTAGTCGTCGTGGGCTCTTTTTTGTTTCTAGAAGTAGAAGAACAAGAATCCCCAGCACAGAGAGAAGATGGATGATGTATACGACTGTGTTGATTACGCTCATGAGTTCAGTTTAGAGTGCTCACATGTCTTCTCCAACCACCCCGGCCAATATTGGTCCAGGTGAATTTTTCCCCGTAGTCGGTGTTGGTCCACATGAGAAACCTTGGCCTGCTGGTGACCAGTTTGATCCTGAGTTATTACTTAATGGTGATCGTCGTAACGTTTTAGACAAATACAGGTACTGGAGTGTTGAAGCGATCGTCGCAGATTTGAACACAAAGCGACACAAGTTAGAGATTGCGATCGAAAATTGGCAACATGATTTAAATATTGGATCAGTAGTTCGCACAGCTAATGCTTTTAATGTCAGTGCTGTTCATATAGTTGGAAAGCGTGACTGGAATAAGCGTGGGGCTATGGTTACTGATCGCTATTTAACTGTGATTCATCACCCGTCTGTGGCCGATTTTTCGGAGCACTGCAAAGAGCGTGGGATTCCAATTATCGGAATAGACAATATGCCTGGGTCGAAACAACTTGAATCAGCACAGTTACCAGAAAGCTGTGTCATGCTTTTTGGTCAAGAAGGTGCTGGAATGTCTGATGAAGCGATCGCAATCTGTAAAGATTTATATGAGATTAATCAATATGGTTCGACCAGATCGATGAATGCATCTGCCGCCGGCGCCATTGCGATGTATCACTGGGCGTTGCAACACTTACCACGTTAGCTTTTTGGATCTGTTCCAAACGATTCTTCTGGTAATTCTTCGAGAGCCTCTTGTACTGATTTCAAACGACGCTCGATCTCGTTGGCCTCATCGTTTCGGCCCTGCATCCTCATAATTTTACAGATTCTAGTTTCAATATCCAGAATGAATTCAAAGTCTTTAGGCTCATCTTCACTGACAATTGCAAGTACGTTTTCCAAAGTTGCCATACCATCATCGAATTTTTCAAGCAGAATTTGGGCTTTTCCATACTCAAACATTGCAAAAACTTCGCGGCGATGATCATGTCCTGTCTCAAAAACATCGACAGCTTTTTGTGCAGTTTCAAGTGCAAGTTCACCTTCGCCAAGTTCGATAAGGCATGAAGCAATTTTTTGATCACATCTTGCTACATGAATGATCTCTTTATTGCGCTTAAACAACACACGTGCCTCTTTAAATGCTTCAATTGCTTTTTCGTAGTTCTTCAACTCACGTTCGGCGCAACCAATAAGGTGGAGATCATTTGCTGCGCCAATTTCGTTGCTATCAACCAAATGCTCCTGTGCGCACTCATTCATTGTTAAAACTACTTTGTCATACTGCTTTGATGTGTACCACCATTCACCTAATGTGCATGCAAGTTCTAATGCAATAGGTGACTTGTTCTCTCTTAAAATCTCTACGGCTTTACTCATTGCAGTGGCGGCTTCATCAATTCGCTTAAGTTGATTTAAGTTGTAACCAATTGCTGAATACGCTTGTGCCAATCCTTCTGATGCAGATGTGACACCAAGTTGCGAATAGATATCGCGCGCTGTTTCTGCAAGTGCGAGCGCTTCGTCGTATTGTCCGCGAGCAAAGATTCGAGCGCTTAATTCGTAAAATGTACTGGCACGCTCTTCGCCCTCAACTTCAGGGATTCGATCCCAGAGCATCTCTTCTGAAACGAGCTCTTCCATACCTTCGTCCTCGCTCATGCATGTGACCTTATACGCACAATGTTAAGGACGGGTGAGAATTTCCCTCCGCGCCAAGAGCAATTTTGAGGGCAATCTAGGGGGTTGCCACCCATAGGGGGCTATTAATGCCTAAAAGATGCAGATGCGAATCGTTTGCATTAACATTTTCTCATGCATATTCCTGATGGCTTTATTGACGTACCTACCTCAGCCGCATTTGTAGGCCTTTCTGCAATTGGTGTTGGCGCAGCCCTAAAGGGAGCCCGAACCCAACTAGACGACAAGACGGCACCACTTGCTGGACTAACAGCTGTGTTTATCTTTGCAGTTCAAATGCTCAACTTCCCGGTTGTAGCAGGAACTAGTGGTCACTTAATTGGGGCCGCCCTCGCTGCTGTTTTAGTTGGCCCCTGGGCTGCGACCTTAGCTTTAACGGTGGTCTTACTGATGCAAGCATTTTTGTTTGCAGATGGTGGCCTAACCGCCCTTGGGCTCAGTGTTTTTAACATGTCAATTATTTCCGTGTGGGTTGGATACGCGGTCTTCTTGGTGATCAAAAAGATTTTGCCACAAAATAAGTCGTCGGTTGCAATTGCCGCATCTATTGCAGCAGCAGTCTCAGTTCCTGCCGCAGCATTTGGGTTTTGGATTCAATATGTAATCGGGGCAACTGGAACATTCTCTGATTCAGCAGTCTTCACATCAATGATTGGAATCCATGTTTTGATTGGAATTGGTGAAGCGATCATTACAGGCTTAACAGTCACAGCAGTATTGGCAAGTCGAAGTGACTTGGTTTTTGGTTGGAAAAACAATCAAAAGGCATTGGAGATTAAGAATGTCTAAAAATCGCAAGTTCTATATCGGGGGATTTATTGTCTCTCTATTTCTTGCCGGAGTAGTTTCTTTTTATGCCTCTTCATCTCCTGATGGACTTGAAAAAGTTGCCGAAGATATTGGTTTCATTGAAACAGCTAAAGACCACACATATGCCGATGGAGCTTTAGCTGATTACGGTGTAAAAGGAATTGAAAATGAGCGAGCCTCTGTTGGTGTTGCCGGAGTAATTGGCGTAATTGGAACGGCAGTTGTTGCCGGAGTCTTTTTTAAGATTATAGCCCGAAAGCCAGAAAAGACTAAGCGTTAATACGCAGGTTCAAACCCATCATCATGGACATGATGTGGGTGAGCGGTTATATCTTCATCGCCACTCAATCGTCCATGAAACTGCCTCTTACCTTAAAGTAGTTGCTGCAATCGCTTTCATTCTGGTTGCCGTCTCAACACCAATTACAAATTGGCAAGCATTTATCGGTTATTTCATTTGGGTTTTAGTAGTTGCCGCGATTGCAAAAATTCCCTTTACCTTGCTGTTTAAGCGGGCACTCATTGAAATTCCATTTATTTTCTTTGCTATTTTAATGCCCTTTTTTGGATCAGGAGAGAGATTTGTTGCCGGGCCTTTCAATTTATACCGAGAGGGATTGATAGCCGGCGCCGGAATTGTTGTTAAGGGCACCCTTGGTGTGCTGACAGCAATAATTCTTTCAACAAGTACAACGGCCCGAGAAATTCTCCGTGGTTTAGAGCGATTGCGACTACCAGCACTGATGGTTCAGATCGCATCTTTTATGTTGCGCTATGTCAATGTGGTTAATGATGAAATGGAGCGAATGAAAGTTGCGCGTGATTCGCGCGGCTTTGAAGCAACTGGACTGAAACATTGGAAGGTATTAGCAACTGCAGCTGGGGCACTTTTTATCCGCTCATATGAACGAGGTGAACGAGTACACCTATCCATGCTTTCCCGAGGATACGAAGGGGTATTGCCTCATGATGAAGTTGAAAAATCAAAAGCTTCTTCTTGGTTTATGGTCTTGATGTATCCATTTGTTGCAGTTGTAATTCTTGTAATAACCACTTTGATTGGAAACCAATAATGACTACGCCGAGCTTAGAAATTAAAGAGTTAGCATTTGCATACCCAGATGGTAATCAAGCTTTGTTTGGAGTTAATCTCTCAATAGTGAAAGGTGAGCGAGTAGCACTCTTAGGTCCAAATGGAGCTGGAAAAACTACCTTGGTTATGCACATGAATGGAATCCACCCAACGGCGCAAGGATCGGTTCGTATTGCTGGTGAATTAGTTGATTCTAAAAATAAAGAATCAATTAAGCGAATTAGGTCAAAGGTGGGAATTGTTTTTCAAGATCCTGATGATCAGTTATTTATGCCAACCGTTGGAGAAGATATTGCCTTTGGCCCATACAACATGGGAAAAAGAGGGGCGGAGCTAGATGCACTTGTAAATGATGCCCTTGAATTAGTTGGAATGGCCGAGTTTAAAGACCGTCCACCACATCACCTTTCTTTCGGACAACGCAGACGTGTTGCAGTTGCAACAGTGCTTGCTATGAAGCCAGAAATTCTTGTTCTTGATGAACCATCATCAAATCTAGATCCAGCAAGTCGACGTGAGTTGGCAGATATTTTGCGATCACTAGATATCACGATGGTTATGGTCACTCACGATCTTCCTTATGCAAATGAACTATGCGAAAGAGCGGTTATTTTGAATGGTGGAGTTATTGTCGCCGATGATTCCACGCGTAATATTCTTACAAATAAGGCTCTATTAGAGGCTAATCGCCTTGAACTTCCAGTTGGTTTTTCAATTCAATAACCTGCGGTAGAATTAAGGTATTGGTGCAATCGCATCAATGCACTTCCCCCAAGTGCTGCAACATGCAGCACTACATGCGAGTCTTATCTTCGCCCTGGACGCCATTAGTGCGATCCATACCCGAGACGCGCTTGTCGTCTTGATTGGTGTTTATTTTCATGTCTCTACAACCACGTATTGCCGCGCCCGGAAAAGCCCGTCGTGCGGCCTCAGTCGGAAAACCTAAGCGTGCAAAGAAAGCTGCGCAGTTTAAATCTGCCGGACCAAAAGCACGCCATACCTCTGCACAAAAAGCTGCCCGTAAAGGTGCAGTTACTAGAGCAAAGTCAACGCATGCATCAAGCTCTGCCAGATCAACTACTGCAAAGCCAGTTACTCGCCGTTACTCAGATGTTGATGCCTCCACAGTTTCTAAAAAAGAGGCGCGTCTTTCAGATCGCTCAAAACTTCGTGCAGAGCGTTATCAAAAACAAACTGCATCAAAGCCAAGACCAACAGAGGCACCCGAAGAGCGCAAAGCTCGTATAGAGCGTTCACAACGTCCTGACTCTCGTGCAAAGAAGTTTGTAAAAGAACGCGATGCTCGCGAATCTGCGCCACGTGCAGGCCGCACAGATCGTACAGATCGCGTTAGCACTACCAACCGTACAGAGCGTTCAGAAAGACCAATTGCTCGTACATCGGATAAACCTGAGTTCAAAAAAACTTATAAGAAAGCAGAACGACCAGCATTTAAACGCGAAGATACTCGTGGTGGAAAAGCAGGTGGAGCTTCTACACGTGGAACTTCTGATACTCGTCCAACCAATCGTCGTGACGCTGTTAAAGCAAAAATTGCACGCACTGATGATGGTCGTCCAAATTTTGAACCACGTAAGTATGAAAAATTCGATCCAACTCGTCCTAAAAAGCGCAGTGAGGCACCAGATACTCGCGCGGCTAACTTTCGTGCAGAGCGACCAAATCGTGATCGCCGCAATGACTCACCGGCATATGCCCGTGATGATTTCAAAAAGCACAATAAAACTCACTCAAATGCAGCTGTAGATTTTGGCGCTGATGATAATTACATTTCAGCTAACTTAGCTGATGCAAATCTTGTAGATGCAACTCCGCTTACCGAAATTACAACTACATTTGCTGAGCTTGGAATTGCTGCTCCCCTTGTTAATGCGCTGAGCAAACAGGGAATCTTGCACCCATTTCCTATTCAGATTGCAACTCTTCCTGACGCACTTGCCGGTCATGACATTTTGGGTCGCGGACAAACCGGTTCAGGAAAAACTCTCGCATTTGGTTTAGCACTTCTTAATAATTTAAATGGCAAAGTTGCAAAGCCTCATAAGCCTTTAGCCCTTGTACTAACGCCAACTCGCGAACTTGCACAGCAAATCGATGAAGTCTTAATGCCTTTGGCTCGTTCAATTGGCCATGAATCAGTTGTCGTTGCCGGTGGAATGTCTTATGCAAAGCAGATCACTGCAATGCGCCGCGGAACAGCAATTTTGGTTGCAACTCCAGGTCGTTTAATTGATCTTCTTAATAAAGGTGAAGTGCAGTTAGATCACCTTCAGATAACTGTTCTTGATGAAGCAGATCAGATGGCAGACATGGGATTCTTACCAGTTGTAAAAGAGATTCTTGATCAGGCAAAACTTGATGGTCAGCGCCTTCTCTTCTCTGCAACTCTAGATCGCGGTGTTGACTCTCTTGTTCGTCAATATTTGAAGAATCCAAAGACTCACTCACTTCAAAATGACCGCGCCTCAGTTTCTACTATGGAGCACTTTGTCTTGGTCATGAACCCTTCAGAAAAAGATGACATCACAAACCAGGTTGCAGCCAGAAACGGAAAAACAATCTTGTTCGTAAAGACTCAGCGGGGGGCAGATCGCTTAGCCGACAAGCTAGCCCATGCAGGAGTTCCGGTAGGTGCTTTGCATGGTGGAAAATCACAGGCCGTACGTACTCGTACTTTGGCGATGTTTAAGGACACCGCAAATGCTGCATTAGTTGCAACCGATGTTGCAGCACGTGGAATTCACGTAGATGGAATTTCATTAGTAGTCCATGTTGATGCGCCAACTGATCACAAAGATTATCTACACCGTGCAGGTCGTACTGCACGTGCAGGTGAGGCAGGAACTGTTGTAACTCTTGCAACAACACGTCAGCAAAAATCAATCGGCTCACTCATTCAGCGCGCCGGAGTTCTTGCTAAGTATGTTGGTGTTACACCACTGAGTACAGACTTAATGAAAATTACTGGAGCGCAAGAGCCTTCTGGAATTCCATACATTGTCCCAATTGTTGAAAAATCTGTACGAAGTGGTGGCAAGCGTCCGCGCCCAAACTCAAGTCAGCGTCGACGTCGTCCCCGCTAAAAACTTTGTTCTAGTTTAAATCATTTAAGTTAAAGCTTATTTAGCCAGCTGAGCCAGACCCAGATGGTCCGGCTTTGCGCTGAACTTGTGGAGCGCCTCCGCTTCGTTGGCCTCCACGAATCTTTGATCCAGAATCGGCGTGTGCCTGTGTACCGGGTGCTCCCTTTTTATTTTTCTTTGCTTCTAGGGCAGCAAGCATTCTTGCTTTCACATCTTCGTTTTTATCAGGCATGGTTTAAGTCTACTGCACTAACAATAGAGCAATTAAACGTTAGCTTCCTTGTATTCGCGCAAACGTTCTAAAACCTCAGACTCGCGATATCTACGATGGCCTCCTAATGTGCGAATGGCAGTTAGCTTTCCTGCTTTAGCCCATCGGGTTACTGTTTTTGGATTAACGTGAAAACGAGCTGCGACTTCTTTGGGAGTTAAAAGCACTTCAGGATCTGGAATGCGATTCATGAAGTTTCCTTCCACTCAACTCGTTTTATGTCGGTCGGTATTGTCCATATTGACCCGTATTAGGGTGAAGTATTGCGGGATTTTCAGGGGTAAGCAATACCAATCATGAGGCTTGTTCAAAGGCTTGGACCAAGCGCCAACGTGACATTAACCGCTGATATCCAACTCCGGCCATCATTGCATCTGCTGCAGCAAGTCCTTCAACCGAATGCATTACATCTTCAATTGATGAATCAGAATCCAAACCATCTTCACCAGAATCTCGCAACGCCTTATCCATGTAATTTGCTAAACCACCGTAATCGAGTTCAACTAGAGATTCTGGATGAAACATTTCTAACCAATCTAACAAATTTTCTAACTCTTCTTCTACAGGCCCTTCGCCAAATGCGCCTAATACACTCTCGTGGGCAGAGGCACACCTTTGCTTGGCATTAGCAATAGTTGTTAAAGCTTTTGAATATAGACCGTGTTCGTCCGCACCACGAGTTCGCTCTTCTGGTGAAAACAAAATAAACCAACGTGGTGGAATCAACCATGTCTCATTTAATATGTGCGGAGTTTTGTCTTCAAGTAAATCAACACCAGCAGTTATAACTTCTTCTAGCGCTGGTGAGATGAAAAATGGAACGACTGTGCTTGGAAGTGAATCCTTAAAGTTATCGAGTGCAGCCCAACAACGTGTTGCCGTAGACCATGGAGATAGATATCTGACTTTGTCTTTATCAATAATATGCACGCCATCTGGGCGACCAGCAGGTGGTTCTGGATGTGCAACTCGGTGTAGCGCTAATTTTTGTTCGCGATCAAAACTCGATGCATCGTTTTCAATTCCCTGCCAGCGCAAACGATCGGCGGCATCAAATGCCGAGATTGGTTCGTAAATTCTAAGTGAAGCTACGTACGGTGTTGCTCTCACGAACGTGGAATGTAATTGCCCTCGGCAAATGGATCATCATCATCCTTGCGTGGTGAAGTATCGAGTTCTCCATGCAACTCTTTTGTAAGACGATCTAAATCCATGTCCTGCCCGCCGTATTTCAAATCACGTGCGACTTTGGTTTGTTTTGCTTTTGCACGGCCGCGACCCATGGGCGACCTCCTTCACTTATTGCTCTTTTTGCACTTTGTCAGAGGGGAAGGTTATCGCGGTTGGCTAGTACCTTCCACCAGGTTTTACGCGTTAAAGGGGTAGATATTGTGTGAGATCTGCTCGTGAGCCCGACGCTAAAACCGCACCACTGGTCACAGCCTGATCCCAGGTCAACTCCCCTGAGGCTAAGGCCAGCCAAGTCTGAGCATCCATCTCGATTGTGTTGGCAGGAGTTCCTCGAGTATGAGTTGGGCCTTGGCCACATTGAACAGCTGCATATGGTGGAACTCGAACTTCGATTGCCCTGCCTGGTGCTTTAACGGTTAATGCTTGAAGTGTTAACTTCACTTTCTGTAAAACCTCAGGATCGCGCATAAAAGTCTCGCGGTGTTTTATCGAATTGACTGTGGCGCGTATAGCGCAGCAGTTGGGTGCGTAGAAACTACTGAGTTAATACGTGCAACTACTCGAGCTACTTGTTCGCGAGCTTCCCCAGTAAATTCAATTGGGTTGCTAATTAACTTGTCTAACTCAGAACGATCAAAAGGCAACTGTTTGTCTTGTGCTAAATCATCAAGAAGAGTGTTCGCATTTCCTTCACGCATTCCAAGTGCGGCCTTTACGGCATATTCCTTAATAACTTCATGAGCAAGTTCACGGCCCACACCTGCTTTAACAGCAGCCATCAAAATCTTAGTTGATGCCAAAAATGGCAAATAGCGTTGAATCTCTGCTTCGATAACCTTTGGGAATGCTCCAAATTCATTGATAACGGTAAGTATTGTTTCAAGCAATCCATCGATTGCGTAGAAGGCATCAGGTAGTGCAACACGTCGAACAACACTGCATGAAACATCGCCTTCATTCCATTGGTCACCAGAGAGTTCGCTAACCATCGATGCATAACCACGAAGGACCACTGAAAGCCCGTTTACTCGTTCGCATGAACGGGTATTCATCTTGTGTGGCATTGCACTGCTACCAACTTGACCTGCCTTAAATCCTTCAGTCACTAACTCCGCACCGGCCATTAATCGGATTGATGTTGCAAGCGATGATGGCGATGCAGCAATTTGAACAAGTGTAGTTACAACATCGTAATCAAATGATCGTGGATAAATTTGACCCGTTGAATCTAAAATAGAGTTGAAGCCAAGTTCCTTTGCAATTGCATTTTCAAGATTCAAATGAGCCTTTGAAGAGCCAAGTAAGTCAATGGAATCTTGGGCAGTGCCTACTGGGCCTTTAATCCCGCGCATTGGATATCGACTCTGAAGCGCAACTAGGCGTTCATATGCAAAGAGCAACTCTTCGCTAGCTGATGCAAAACGCTTTCCTAACGTTGTAATTTGCGCAGGAACATTGTGTGATCGACCAGCTATTGGTTGATCTGCATACTGAGCTGCTCGCTCACCTAAGCGAGCTAACAGTGCAACTGTTTTATCATGAACAATCTTTAAGCCATTTTTAATCTGTAATGCTTCGATATTTTCTGTTAAATCACGGCTAGTCATTCCTGCATGGATCACCTGGTGGCCTGCCAAAGCGTTGAACTCTTCGATTCGAGCCATAACATCGTGGCGCAGCTGCTTTTCGCGGGTGTCGATAGAGGCTAAATCCACCCGTGTAATTACCTTCTCGTAATCTGAAATTACATCATTGGAAATCTGATGGCCTAAAGATGATTGGGCTCGCATGACTGCGATCCATAGTTTGCGCTCTTGAATGACTTTAGATTCTGGAGCAAAGATTTCACGCATTGCAATTGATGCGTAACGATCGACTAAAAGGCTCATTAAATGAAATCCTTTACGACAATAGTTTGATCGCGGCCTGGCCCGACGCCAATTGCACTCATTGGTGCTCCAGAGATTTTCTCCAGAAACGCAATGTAATCCTGAGCATTTTTTGGAAGATCCGAAAGTTTGCGCGCGCTGGTTATGTCTTCTGTCCAGCCCGGTAAATACTCATAAATTGGTTTTGCATGATGGAAGTCGCTTTGTGAAGCAGGAAGTTCTTCAACTCGCTTACCGTCAATTTCATATGCCACACACACTGGAATCTTTTCCCAACCGGTTAGAACGTCTAACTTTGTAAGGAAGAAATCTGTTAAGCCATTTACTCGCACTGCATATCTAGCGATTGGAGCATCAAACCAACCACAGCGACGTGCGCGACCAGTTGTTACACCAATTTCACCACCAATACGGCGCAGAGCTTCTCCATCTTCATCAAATAACTCTGTTGGAAATGGGCCGCTACCAACACGAGTTGTATAGGCCTTCACAATTCCAATGACACGATCAATCTTTGTTGGCCCGATACCTGAACCAGTACATGCACCACCCGCGGTTGGATTGCTGGAAGTAACAAAGGGATATGTTCCATGGTCAACATCTAATAACGTTCCTTGGGAGCCTTCGAGAAGAACTCGTTTACCAGCCTTTAGGGCTTGATCTAAAATCAAAACTGTATCGGCGACATATGGTCGAAGAATCTCGGCATACTGCAAATACTCTTCAAGCACTTCTTCGATTTCAATGTTTTTTCGGTTAAATACCTTAATCAAAATCTGATTCTTATCGTGTAGCGCGCCCTCAAGTTTTTGTCGAAGAATTGAAGTATCAAATAGATCCTGTACGCGGATTCCGATTCGATTGATTTTGTCAGCATAGGCTGGGCCAATTCCACGACCAGTTGTTCCTATTTTTGATTTACCTAAAAAACGCTCGCTGACTTTGTCAATTGTGCGGTGATATGGAGTAATTAAGTGTGCATTAGTTGAAATCAGTAACTTACTTGTATCGATGCCTCGCTCGTTTAATCCACGGATTTCTTCAAGTAACACACCTGGATCAATGACAACTCCATTACCAATTACTGGAATCACATTTGGTGAAAGAATTCCTGATGGTAAAAGGTGAAGTGCATACTTTTGATCACCGATAACAACAGTGTGGCCGGCATTGTTTCCGCCTTGATAACGCACTACATAATCGACTCGATCACCTAGCAAATCGGTAGCTTTCCCCTTGCCTTCATCGCCCCATTGAGCGCCAAGTAGAACAAGTGCAGGCATTAGTAAAGCCTCTCCGATTAGTTGTTAACTATTTTAAAGCTGACGTGCCGGTTGAGCGAAGATCTTCACATGCACGAACCACACGAGCAGCCATTCCAGCCTCTGCTAATTTACCCCACGCGCGTGGATCGTAGGCTTTCTTGTTTCCTACTTCGCCATCGATTTTTAAAACACCGTCATAGTTTTTTAGAACGTGATCTACAACGGGACGAGTAAATGCATACTGGGTATCGGTGTCGACATTCATCTTGATTACACCGTAGTCAAGTGATTCACGAATTTCAGAAAGTAGTGAGCCGGAGCCACCGTGGAAGACAAGATCCATTGGTTTGCTGCCCTTAGGTAGACCAAGTTTGGCAGCGACTGCTTCTTGCAAAGTTGCAAGAATCTTTGGCTGCAAAACAACATTCCCGGGCTTGTACACGCCGTGAACATTTCCAAATGTTGCAGCAACTAGATAGCGAGCTTTTGCATCAGTTCCTAATGTTTCAACTGTCATGAGTGCATCTTCAGGAGTTGAGTACAACTTGGCATCGTGTTTAGCCTCAATGCCATCTTCTTCTCCACCGACTACACCAATTTCTATCTCAAGGATAGTTTGTGCGGCAACCGACATTGTCAGCATTTCTTTTGCAATCTTCATATTCTCAACCATGTCAACTGCAGAACCATCCCACATGTGAGAGTTAAACAAAGGAGCTTTTCCAGACTTTAGGCGATCGGCACCAAAAGCTAAGAGTGGTCTCATAAAGCCATCAAGTTTTTCAACTGGGCAATGATCTGTGTGAATTCCAATGTTAACTTTGTAGTTCTTTGCAACAACATGTGCGAACTCTGCAAGTGCAACTGCTCCATCAACCATATTCTTTACAGTTGAGCCAGATGCATATTCGGCGCCGCCCCAAGAAAATTGAATAATTCCATCAGATTCTGCTTCGGCAAAACCACGAATTGCCGCAACTACTGTCTGTGATGAAGAAACATTTATAGCCGGGTATGCGAATGCACCTTTTTTTGCACGATCTAACATATCTATAAAAACTTCAGGGGTTGCAATCGGCATTGTGGTGACTCCTATTAGCTCGTTTTAAATCACTTAAGATCTTTGTAATTCTTTAGACAGAGCGCTTCGTTGAGTCGTCTAGAGGCTTACGGCCAATCCTCTCACTTTCGTTCTGTGGGCACAAAAAAGGCCGTTCGAGACACACCTCGAGCGGCCTTTTTCAATCTTTCTACACCAGGGACTTCATGGCACTTGCCAAGAATTTAGCCAAGGCGGCCACCAGGATGGGGCTACTTAGGAGCTTGAGGAAAAGCGCTAAGAAAGTAGTAAGCATGCGATCTCCTTTCTTTCTATCTCTCTGTCGCAGCATCATGAATGAATCTCATACCCAGTAATTAACTGCGGCCAAACACTGTTGATAACTAACGCAAAGATGTAATGTTGTGCAGCATGAGCCAAGCCCATGAATCAATCGAGAATCTTTCGAATGAAGATAGAAAATTTCCGCCAACTCCAGAGTTTGCTGCACTAGCTAACGCAAAAGAAGATTTATATGAGTTGGCCGAAAAAGATCGCCTTGCTTTTTGGGATACCCAAGCTAAAAATTTAAAGTGGGATGCACCTTGGTCAAAAACTCTTCAATGGGATGTTCCCTACGCGCAGTGGTTTGTTGGCGGCAAGTTAAATGCGTCAGTTAATGCATTGGATAGACATGTTGATCAAGGGCTTGGGGATCGTGTTGCATTCTATTTTGAGGGAGAGCCTGGTGATTGCCGAACAATTACCTATTCACAACTTTTAACTGAGGTAAAAAAGGCGGCAAACGCTTTAACTGAATTAGGAATTAAGCCAGGTGATCGCGTCGCGATTTATATGCCAATGATTCCTGAAGCAGCAATTGCAATGTTGGCTTGTGCTCGTATTGGTGCTCCTCATTCTGTTGTCTTTGGTGGTTTCTCGGCAGACGCGCTTTTGTCCCGCATTCAAGACGCCGATGCAAAGCTTGTAATTACTGCCGATGGTGGTTTTCGAAAAGGAGCTCCATTTGCATTAAAGCCTGCAGTTGATGATGCGTTAAAGGGCAAACACAATGTTGCACATGTGTTGGTAGTTCAACGGACTAAGCAAGAAACAGCTTGGAATGATAAAACTGATATTTGGTGGCATGAGATCGTCGACCGCCAATCTGAAGAACATATCGCGCAATCTTTTGATTCTGAGCATCCGCTCTTTATTTTGTATACATCTGGCACAACTGCAAAACCTAAAGGAATTTTTCACACTACAGGTGGGTATTTAACACAAGCGGCATTTACACATAAGGCGGTATTTGATTTAAAGGCAAGCACTGATGTCTATTGGTGTACGGCTGATGTTGGTTGGATTACTGGACACAGCTACATTGTGTACGGCCCTTTAATTAACGGTGCCACTCAAGTCATGTATGAAGGAACACCTGATACTCCGCATAAAGGACGTATTTTTGAATTAATCGAAAAATACGGGGTAACTATTTTGTATACCGCTCCAACATTGATTCGTACATGGATGAAATGGGGAGATGAGTTTCCGCAGGCACATAATTTAACTTCGCTGCGATTATTAGGTTCTGTAGGTGAACCGATTAATCCGGAAGCGTGGATGTGGTACCGAGAAGTTATCGGTGGCAACAAATGCCCAATCGTAGATACTTGGTGGCAAACTGAAACTGGCGGAATAATGATTTCTCCATTACCTGGAGTGACTGCTACTAAACCAGGATCGGCGATGAGAGCAATTCCAGGTATAAGCGCGGTAGTTGTTGATGATAAGGGCGTTCCAGTTGCAAAGGGTCATGGAGGATTTTTGATCCTAGATAAACCTTGGCCAGGAATGTTGCGCGGAATTTGGGGCGAAGATGAAAGATATAAAGAAACATACTGGTCGCGTTTTCCAGGAATTTACTTTGCAGGTGATGGAGCAAAACTAGATACAGATGGTGCAATCTGGCTTTTAGGGCGAGTTGATGATGTGATGAATGTTTCTGGACATCGCATATCAACAACTGAAGTTGAGTCAGCATTAGTTTCACACGAAGCAGTTGCAGAAGCAGCAGTTGTTGGTGCAAACGATGCGATGACAGGTCAGGGAATTGTTGCCTTTGTAATCTTGCGCGGAGGCATCGCACATGCAGCTGGTAGTGGGAATGAACTCGTTACTGAGCTTAGAAACCACGTAGCAAAAGAAATTGGCGCTATTGCAAAACCGCGACAAATATTAGTTGTCGCAGAACTTCCAAAAACTAGAAGTGGCAAAATTATGAGGCGCTTGCTCAAAGATGTCGCTGAAAATCGTCAGGTTGGTGATGCAACCACATTGGCTGATCCAAATGTTATGAAGCTAATTGCAGAGGGGCTAAATACAAGTAGCGAGGACTAAATTGTTATCCCAAGATATTTCTGCGTTAGTTCGACTAACTGAGCCTCTGAATTAATAACACCAATGTGTTTGTAAGCCACATCACCGTCGGGTGCTATAAACCAAGTGACAGGAACACCTAAACCAAAAAATTGACGTGACCGTCCATCAGAGTCATAGAGATTCGGCCAGGTGATTCCGTTTTCTATAACAAATCGCTGTGCATCTTTCAGATTGGCCTCTTCAACATTTACCCCAACAAGTTGAACAGTACTTTTAGCTTTTTCATAGAAACTAACAAAGTGTGGAATTTCTTCGACACATGGCCCACACCATGAACCCCACACATTGACAATCATTGGTCCGCGAAGAGCAGCTAGTTGTGCCCCTTGGCTTTGATCCAAACAATCTAATGTTGTTCCACCTGTCGGCAATTTTTCTTGGAAAATCTCTGCGCAATCAATGACTTCCCCTACTTGCTTAAGGGCAGGAGTGTCATTGCTATCAGAATTTATGCTTGTTTGGGAACATGAGGTTAAGAGAAGTAATGAAACTGCAAGCACAATTTTCTTCATCGAAAATCCTTGTCGGTTTTTACTAGAGCCATTGCTTTTACTTTATCCATTTCACCAATTCCAACGCTTGGACAGATTTTAGCAATTGGACATGCTCCGCAAGCTGGTTTGCGCGAATGACAGATTCGACGACCATGCCAAATCATCCGTTGCGAAAGATTTGTCCATTCTGCTTGTGGAATAAGTTGCTGAACAACCATTTCAACTTTTACAGGATCTTTTTCATCTGTCCAACCAAATCTTCTAGATAATCTCCCAAAGTGAGTATCGACAGTTATTCCTGGCGTATCAAATGCATGGCCTAATACAACATTTGCTGTCTTTCGACCGACTCCAGGCAAAGTAACCAGCTCTTCAAGTGTGTGAGGGACTTTGCCGTCAAAATCTTCCAGAATTTTTATATTAAGTCCCTTTATGTGTCGAGCCTTTGCTCGATAAAACCCACTTGAATGAATCAGACTTTCAATTTCGTGCAGATCTGCTTTTGCATAATCTTTTGGAGTTTTATACTTTCGAAAAAGCGCTGGAGTAATAGTGTTAACTCTCTTATCTGTGCACTGCGCACTTAAAACAGTTGCAATTATTAACTCGAGTGGATTGGTGAAATCTAATTCACAGCGAATATTGGGGTAAGTCTTCGTCAGAATGCGGTAAACCGCTTTTGCCCCTTTTCGAATTTCGCTATCAACCAACATGGATGTAAACTACCCTGCGTGACCCCAGAAGAATCCATAGTTCGTAAGGCCCCTTTATTTACTGCCCTTGAAGAATCTGCGGCAATCTCACTCCATGCATCTATGGACTCAGTAAAAATCTCAAAGGGTTCGATCTTGTTCGCAGAGGGCGATGAGGGTGATCACCTTTATGTGATCCTTGATGGAAAAATTAAACTGGGAACTTCAAGTGGGGATGGGCGAGAAAACCTACTTTCAATTCTTGGTCCTGGTGAAATGTTTGGGGAACTCAGTCTTTTTGATCCAAATCCACGCACATCAACTGCAACGGCGGTTACTGATGCCAAACTTTTAAGTCTTGGACAAGCAAAACTGATCCCTTGGTTGGCAGAAAATCCTAAAGTTGCACTTAATCTTTTGGCTAGCCTTGCTCAACGCCTGCGCCGCACTAACGAAGCTGTTGGTGATTTGGTTTTCTCAGATGTTCCAGGAAGAGTTGCAAAAGCGCTAATTGATTTGGGTGAGCGATTTGGTAAAAAAACTGATGAAGGTTTATTGGTCAATCATGATCTAACTCAGGAAGAGTTAGCACAACTAGTCGGTGCATCTAGAGAAACAGTTAACAAAGCACTAGCTGATTTTGCTGGTCGCAATTGGTTAAAACTTGATGGACGTGCAGTACTAATTACAGATTTAGAAAGACTTTCTAAGCGCAGTAAATAAGTTTGGCTTGAAGCAACTTTTCTTGAATCAATATTTCTAATCAGTGATCTCGACTGTTAATTCTATTTCAACAGGTGAGTTTAGGGGCAGCTCTGCAATTCCTACCGCGCTACGTGCATGCTTTGCACCATCGCCCCAGATCGAGATAAACAGCTCTGATGCTCCATTGACAACTACTGGGTGATTAACAAAACCTGCAACACCATTAACATATCCAACTACACGCACAATTTTTGTAATTTTATTTACATCTGCAACTGTTTCGACTGCCGCCAAAGCATTGAGAGCGCAAATCTGGGCTAGTTCTTTAGCTCGCTCTGGAGTTATCTCTCCATCAACTTTTCCTGTTGCAACCATTTCACCATTGAGCAAAGGCAATTGACCGGCCGTAAACACTAGATTTCCTGTTCGGATCGCAGGAACATAGGCAGCAACTGGCTTTGCAGCAACTGGAAGTTCTAGGCCCAGTTCCTTAAGTTTTGATCGAACATCTACTTTATTCATGAGCTAACTCTTTTCATGCAGTTGCAAGTCATCCAATGACTCTCTTCATGTAGGCAACCAACTGCTCACCAGTGCCGGGTGCTGGAATTACCTGTACAAGCTCCCAGCCATCCGAGCCCCATGTATCCAAAATCTGTTTTGTTGCATGTGAAAGAAGTGGAACAGTTGCATATTCATACTTAATCATTTATTTAAACTCTCTTTAACTAAGGATGAAACTAACGCTCCATCTGCTTTTCCTGCGATTTTTTGTTTAATAGCACCCATAACTTTGCCCATATCTGCAGGGCCTGTGGCACCGGTTGATGCAATTGCATCGGCAATAATCTTTTTGATCTCATCAGCAGTTAACTGGGCAGGAAGATACTTTGCAATTACTTCTCCCTCGGCCTTCTCCAAAGCTGCTTTTTCTGGATGGCCAGCGCTTTCAAACGCCTCAGCGGCTTCCCGACGCTTTTTTGCTTCCCGGGATAAAACAACGATTAATTCTTCATCACTTAAAGTGCGTGCTTCTTTACCGGCAACCTCTTCATTAGTGATCGCGGTAAGAACCATTCGAATTGTGCCGGAGACAATTTCATTACGCCCTCGAATTGCATCAGTTAAATCTGCTCGTAAAGTTTCCTTGATACTCATTTTGTTAACTCTACAGCCAATAGCTCGCCAATCTGCGCCGTATTGAGTGCGGCTCCCTTGCGTAAGTTGTCGCCACACAGGAACAGATCAATTGATTTCTTATCATCTAGTGATTGGCGCACGCGACCAACCCAAGTTGGGTCCGTTCCCACAACGTCATTAGGTGTTGGAAACTTTTTATTTTCTGGGTCATCAAGCAAAATTACTCCAGCAGCTTTTTCAAGAATTCTCTGAGCGGCTTTTCTAGTAACTACATTTTTAAATGTTGCATGGACGGCAAGTGAGTGTGTAGTTAAGACCGGCACACGGACACAAGTGGCAGAGACCTTTAGTTTTGGCATTCCTAAAATCTTGCGGGACTCATTTCGAACTTTGAGTTCTTCTGATGTATATCCAGCTTCAGATAATGATCCTGCCCATGGAATTACGTTGAGTGCAAGAGGTGCTGGAAATGGTGAAGTGTCTTTGATGAATTTTCGAACATCTGAAGTTGCTTCCCCTGCATTTGATCCAGCAATTTTCGAGATTTGATCACGCAATCCATCAATACCTGGTTGGCCTGTACCGGATGCTGCTTGATATGAAGCAACGACAAGTTCCTTCAACTCAAACTTTTTATGGAGTGCACCCATTGCAACAATCATTGACATTGTTGTGCAATTTGGATTTGAGATAATGCCTTTTGGTCTTTTCTTTGCAGCTTTTGGATTAACTTCTGGAACAACCAATGGAACTTTTGGATCCATTCGAAATGCCCCTGAGTTATCTACAACTATGGCACCGCGCGAGACTGCAATGGGAGCCCACTTTGCAGAGATCTCATCTGGTACATCAAACATTGCAACATCTATGCCATCAAAAGCCTCGGGGGAAAGTGCAACAACCGTTAGCTCTTCACCGCGGCAAACTAGTTTTTTACCTGCACTTCGAGCAGATGCGATTAAGCGAATCTCGCCCCACACATCTTTGCGCTCAGACAAAATTGAGAGCATGACAGTTCCAACTGCACCTGTTGCACCTACAACAGCTAATGACGGTTTCTTTTTGCCCTTACTCATCGTCCTGTCCCTCCATAAACAACAGCCTCATTTTGATCTGCATCGAGTTCAAAAGCTGTGTGTGCAGCCTTTGCGCCTCGTTCTAAATCTGCTTCGCGACAAATAATTGAGATTCGAATCTCTGAGGTTGAAATCATTTCAATGTTAATTCCAGCATCAGAGAGTGCGCCAAAGAAAGTGGCTGTCACGCCAGGATGTGAACGCATGCCAGCTCCGACTAGAGATAACTTGCCGATTTGATCATCATATTGAATGGATGAAAAGCCAACTTCTCCTTGAAGCTTTTGCAAAATAGCTGTTGCTTCCGCGCCTTCTGCTTTAGGCAGAGTAAATGAAATATCGGTAAGTCCAGTTGCTGCTGCAGAGACATTTTGCACAATCATGTCGATGTTGATATCGGCATCTGCGATGGCTTGAAAGATGCGCGCTGCAACACCAGTGCGATCAGGCACACCAACGATTGTAATTTTGGCTTCACTCTTGTCGTGAGCGATTCCTGAGATGATAGCTTGTTCCATGGCGCCTCCTTCTGGATGATCTTTGACCACCCATGTTCCTTCGTTATTAGAAAAAGATGAACGTACGTGAATTGGTAAATTAAATCGTCGTGCGTATTCAACACAACGCAGATGCAAAACTTTTGCACCACTTGCTGCCAGCTCGAGCATTTCGTCATAAGTAACAGTCTTTAACTTTTGCGCACTAGGGACAACACGTGGATCTGCGCTAAATACTCCGTCGACATCTGTATAAATCTCACAAACATCTGCATCCAACGCTGCAGCCAATGCAACCGCAGTTGTATCACTACCACCGCGGCCTAAAGTTGTTACATTTTTTGTATCTTGTGAAATTCCCTGAAATCCGGCCACAATTGCAATTGCGCCAGTATCGAGTGCTTCCTTGATCCGCCCTGGAGTGACATCGATGATGCGAGCACGGCCATGGGCTGACGTCGTAATTACACCTGCTTGGCTTCCAGTAAATGAAAGTGCTTCATGGCCCAAATTATTAATAGCCATAGCAAGTAGCGCCATTGAAATTCGCTCACCGGCTGTGAGCAACATGTCTAACTCGCGGCCTTGAGGAATTGGGGTTATCTGCTCAGCTAAATCAATAAGCTCATCGGTTGTATCGCCCATCGCTGAGACCACGACAACGACCTGATTGCCATCGCGCTTAGTGGCCACAATTCGATTGGCCACGCGCTTCATGCCCTCGGCATCAGCTACAGATGAGCCTCCAAATTTTTGAACAATTAATCCCATGTATTAATCATGAAGCATGCGAAAGATTGGGGCTACCCGATTTTCCTATATTCTCATATATTGAGACGGCAAGACTCTCAAATAATGAGACTGAACTCTTTTGTGGTTATACGTCCCGGCGACCTTCAAAGGCACGACCAAGGGTAACTTCATCTGCGTATTCAAGATCTCCGCCCACCGGCAGGCCGCTAGCAAGACGCGAAACTTTGATTCCCATCGGTTTAATCAGGCGAGATAGGTAAGTCGCAGTTGCCTCACCTTCTAGATTGGGATCGGTCGCCAAAATAACTTCGGTTATCTCAGAATCTGCCAACCGAGTCATTAGCTCACGAATTCGTAACTGTTCTGGACCAATTCCATCTATAGGTGAGATTGCGCCACCAAGTACATGGTACTTACCGCGAAACTCACGGGTGCGCTCTATCGCAATAACGTCTTTGCTTTCTTCAACTACACAAATAGATGAGTTCTCACGGCGAGGATCCCGACAGATTCGGCACTCGCTTTCTTCTGAAACATTTCCGCAGTGAATACAAAACTTAACGCGCTCTTTAACGGTGCGAATTGAGTCAACAAGTGCCGCTGCAACTTCAGAATCAGATTGTAAAATATGAAAGGCAATGCGCTGTGCACTTTTTGGCCCAATTCCAGGTAGACGCCCTAATGCATCAATAAGATCTTGAATTGCACCTTCATACATTCCACTCATTAATTACTTACCTTCAATTACTTGCGCGCCAAGCTCTTGCATTAAAAGAGCGGCACCCGATAATTGATTGGGATCAGATGGAGCCTCAGAAGTTCTGGTCTCTCTTGCAGCTGGAGTATTTGTATCTATTGATGGATCAACCACAACAGCTATCTTTCTGTCTATTCCCACGACATCAATAAAGGCGTTGCGCAAAATGAGATCTGACTCTGATCGCTCAAAACTTTCTTTAGCCCCTGGATTAATTATTCCAATCGTGATTGCATCTTCATCAACTGATAGCACTTGCGCCGAAGCGCTTAAAAGTGACCAGGTTAATCTGCGGCGTTTTTTCACATCTTCAATTACATCAGGCCACGCTCTGCGCAATGCAGCGATATCGAAGTTGCCTGGCACGTGCGCCTTCACTGCAGCGCTTGGAGCTGATTGCTTTGCTTTAACAGTTGGTGGTACTGCCTCGACTTTAGAGCTGCTGGGAGCTTCAGTCGAATGAGTGGAGGCTGCTTTTTCTTTTGCCTCCACGTTTCGAACTGGAGCAGCAGATGAAGTAGGTGGAGCCATGTTTTCTGCGCGCTCAAGTCTTTCAATTCTAGAAAGCATGCCTGACTCTCCGTTGTCGCCGATCGGCAGCAAAATACGTCCGCAGATAAGTTCCAGAATTAAGCGCGGCGCTGTTGCTCCTCGCATTTGTGTCAAACCTTCTGCAGCAATGTCTGCTGCACGAGAAAGATTTGCTGCGCCTATTCGATTTGATTGATTGCGCATTCTCTCCATTTGATCTTCAGGTAAATCACGCAAAATAGAGTTTGCAGTTGAGTCTTTCAATGCATCTACAATCATTAAATCTCGCAAACGCTCCAACAAATCACTTGTAAAGCGACGAGGATCATGGCCAGATTCAATAACGCGATCGATTGTCTTAAACAATGTTGCACCATCGCGTGCTGCAATAGTATCAAGTGCGTCATCTAATAGGGCGCCATCTGTAAAGCCAAGCAATTGAATTGCAATTTCGTAGCTGACGCCATCTTTTCCTGCACCTGCTAGTAATTGACCTAAGACCGAGAGTGCATCTCTTACTGATCCCGCAGATGCTCTAACAACAAGTGGAATAACTCCTTTAGCAACTTTTACGCCCTCGGCATCGCAGATTTTTTCTAGATGAAGAGCCAATACTCCAGGTGGAACTAATCGAAATGGGTAGTGGTGTGTTCTTGATCTAATTGTTGCAATCAACTTATCTGGCTCTGTTGTTGCAAAAATAAAAATAACATGCGCAGGAGGCTCTTCAACTACTTTTAGGAGTGCATTTGCTGCACCTGGTCCAAGCTGATGGGCTTCATCAATTATGTAAATCTTGTATCGGCTGTGCACTGGAGCAAAAAAAGCTTTATCGCGAAGATCGCGTGCATCATCAACTAAACCGTGTGTTGCCGCATCTAATTCAATAACATCAAGTGATCCTGGACCATTTGCAACTAAGTCTGTACATGATTGGCATTGTCCGCAGGGATTAGGTGTTGGACCTTTCTCGCAGTTAAGCGAGCGCGCCATAATTCGAGCACTAGAAGTTTTTCCGCAACCACGTGGTCCGCTAAATAGATATGCGTGATGAGTACGCCCAGTTTCTAATGCATTTGAAAGAGGAACAGTTACATGTTCTTGCCCGATTACATCGGCAAATACAGATGGGCGATATTTACGATACAAAGCTAATGACATCGCCACTCCTCCTCTGCTGTTTCTCTACTGTTCGACGCAATTTATAGGACCCCTCGCACACCCGCCAGAGCGGACCTACCCTTGCTGCATTCCTGCC
>WLEB01000014.1 GCA_009704505.1 Actinomycetota bacterium
AGTGTTGCCTCAGCTTTGATTGCGCAAACCATAGTTTCACGCCATGAGTTTCCTGCCCAGCTGTTACTTACGCCAATTTTGTAGTTATTAGCTTGTGCTGGAACTGCAAATACAGTTACACCCATTGCAAGAGCAACTGATGCAGATACTGCAACTGCAGACTTAATGCGCTTTGAACCTAGTTTCATTGCATTCCTTCCGATTGTCGAATGACTTTGGAGTTAAATCCTCAACCCTATAGTTGGAGATTTCAACCCCTTTTGCCCTTTTCCTGCGAATTGATATCAAATTGATACAAACCAACTCGTAAAACGAGCGGACTTGTTCCCTCTCGATTAGCCAGCACCCCCTATAGAAGCATTTGACCCGGTTAGTCGAGACGATAGGCGCCGAGCATGTTCGGCATAGGCAGCATCAAAGAGGCGCTTACTTTCGCTTTCGCCCACTACTGCAGAGCTAGTTAAAACTTGTGGTGTGTAACCATGTGCAAAAAGTTTTTCTGCAACTTGCACTTTAATCTCATTAACAATTGCAATCGCAGTCATTGTTGATCCAGGACCAACAGGAGTTTGCATTCCAGGAATTTCAACAAGCGCGTCACCAAGTGGCACCATTAAATCCAAAACCAAATCTGCATTATCTGACAACGTTGTGCCAGAAGAGTGGTTTGCTTTACCCGCTTTGTTACTTGCCATAGATGTCACGGCAATAACTTTGATGCCGCGCTTTCTTGCACCGATTGCCATTTCAATAGGCACTGCCGTCTTTCCCCCGACGCTAAAAATCATAAGGATGTCGTTTTTGTTAAAATCCCAGTTTTTCAAGATCTCTTCTGCAAACCCTTCAACGCGTTCGATAAACATTGCTTGGCGTTGGCCATTTGATCCGACTACTTGAGTATGGAAAGTCATTGAAAGTTCGGCCATTGGATTAAAGCCGGCATAAGAACCGTAACGTGGGAACATCTCTTCCAGTGGAATTCTTGAATGACCTGTTCCAAAGAGATGAACGACGCCATCTTTTAAAATTGAATCGGCGCACCACTGAGCCGCGGTGCTAATTTTTTCACCTTGTTGATCCATCAAATCAGTGAGTAACTGTTGGACTTTGGTGCTCCAGAGACCAGCTAGTGAGGAACTCATGTGTGGATTACACCCCTTCAATTTGATCAACCTGTACTGGTACCCTTTCTGAATGAACAGAATGTCTATACCAATTTTGAAGTCAAGGTAGTCCTTTCATGAAGGCAAGTCAAGGCAAAAGCAGCGAGCACTCGGGACTTCGCTATCGAGAAATTGAGGCGTGGCTGCGGGAGATAATCCTTAATGGCCGCCCCGGTGAAGTCATCCCTTCTGAAGTGGAGATTGCAGCAAGCTTTGAAGTCAGCCGAATGACCGCCCGTCAAGCCGTTCTTAACTTAATGCGCGAAGGGCTAGTAGATCGCCGCCGCGGAGCTGGAACTTTTATCGCAGACAACCCACTACACAGAAGAGAGGGCGTGCTTCTTTCTTTTACTGAAGATATGAAGCGACGCGGTTTAAGGCCATCTTCTGAGTTAATCTCTGCAAAAAAAGAAATTGCAACCCCATCGGATTTAAAAATGCTCAATCTTAAAGACCCTTCCACAGTAATCGTAATAAAAAGGCTGCGTTTGGCTGATGAAACGCCCTTGGCCCTAGAAAGAGTTGTTCTTACTTCACAGTGCCAAAAAGTATTAGAAGAGGATTTAACGTCAGGTTCACTCCATGATGCATTGCGGAAAAATGGAATCCAACCCACCTTGGCTAGCGGATGGCTAAAGGCCAGATTGGCAACAACTCAAGAAGCCAATCGCTTGGACTTGCCCACCAAATCACCTTTATTGGTTGAAACTCGCGTGATCGACGATCAATTCGGAACACCAATTGAACACACAGAAACTGCTTATGCGGCAAACCGTTATGTTGTAGATATCAAACTTAACTGCGCACCGGCTGTTATTGCGCCATATAGCGCAGCACCAATAGAGCCTGCATAAAACCCTAAAGTGGCAGGGACAATATTGATATCACTTGCTGGATAAAGGTGAGCACGCTCGTGCATAGCAGTACGAATTTCTTTGAGAAGAATGTCGCCAGATTGGGCAACACCGCCTCCAATAACAATTGTGTCCGGAGCAAGAACAACCATGATGTTGGTCAATGTAATGGCAATCCAGTAAGCCACTTCTTTAAAGGCCGCTAAAGCTTTTTCATCTCCGGCAACTGCATTTTTATATGCCGCTTCAGCAGTTTTTGTCCCTGCTAATTTTGCAATTGCGGCAGAATTTGTCAGCGGCTCTGCGCACCCTTGCGCCCCACAACCACAGATTGGTCCGTCAAACTTAATGATTTGATGGGCGATCTCACCTGCGGCGCCACTTGCACCTAAATGAATTTTGCCGTCGATTACAACTCCGCCGCCAACTCCTGTTCCCATTACAAAGCATGCAACAGTTCTTTTACCAAGGGCTGCGCCCATGATCGCTTCACCCAAGGTGAAAGATCTCGCATCGTTGATAATTGCAGTAGGTAGGTTTGTTGCTTTTCTTATTGGCTCTAGCGCCTGAAATCCGCGCCAGGCACCCGGCAGATTTGGAAATAGTTCAATGGTTCCATCGGCATTAAATAGTCCAGGAACTGCAACCCCAACACCACTTAAGTTAGAAAACTCCTTCTGCTTGTTAGCAGCTATTTCGGCGAGCCTAGAAACAACATGGGCAGGGCCCTTGTCTGCTTCTGTGGGAACGTCTTCTTCCTTGATAACTTTCCAGGAGTCTCCACTTTTTTCGATGACAGCAACTTTTATATTAGTGCCACCTAAATCTAAACCGAGAAATCTAGTCACGACCGAATCTTTCCACGAATTCGTCAATCATCACAGCCGTAGTTGTTGCCCCGCTTCTAGAGATTCCAGCATCTAGATACTCCATGAGTGAGTCCAAGGTGCGCACTCCGCCAGCGCTTTTAATCTTAATGCTTGGGCTAACACTTGCCTTCATTAACTTGATATCTGCAATCGATGCACCTGTTGGGGCATATCCTGTGGAAGTCTTCACATAGTGAGCACCTGCTGCCTCACTTAACTTACAGGCAGTTACTTTTTCTTCATCGGTTAGGTAGGCATTTTCAAGAATGACCTTAACGGTGTGCCCTGCAGATGCATCAACTACAGCCTTAATGTCAGCCTGAACTTCTGCATGTAAACCAGACTTTAGGTGGCCGATGTTGATGACCATATCAATCTCTGTTGCACCGTCGGCAACAGCTTGCTTGGTTTCAAAGACTTTAACTTCAGTTGTATTTGATCCATGGGGAAAGCCCACAACAGTTCCAACTAAGACATCTGTGCCTTTCAATAGATCGGCACAAAACTTCACATCAGATGGCTTGCAACAAACAGATGCAACATCGTATTTTTTGGCAATCTCACATCCAGCTTTAACCTCTTCGCGAGTCATCTCTGGCTTTAAAAGTGAGTGATCAATCGTCTTAGCGATGACTTTAGCTGTGTACTTTGGATGTGACATTGTTATCCTTTTCGTTAGTTAGCGACATTGTTTTAAACTCCAGAGTTGACTGACCATCCCCCATCAATTTCGATAATCTGACCAGTAACTCCTTGATTTTCCATCAAATAAACATAGGAAGCTGCCACCTGATCTGCCGATAGCTGACTAGGTGCAAATGGTTGCTTTTTCTTCGTAAATTCTGCAATCTCGGGATTTTGTGCAGCGCGAGCTGCCATGGGTGTTGCAACAAGACTTGGCGCAACAGCGTTGACTCTAATTGAATCGGTTAAGTAGGCAGCAGATAGGGTTTTAACAAGGGTATTAACTCCACCTTTTGCAACGGCGTAGGCATGTGTTCTAAAAAATTCAGGTGAAGGAGAAGTTGCAAGAATAGATGAGGTCAAAATCAACGAACCGCCGCCATTTTTCTTGAAATACTTAATCGCCTCTCTGGCAGTTAAAAAGGCAGTTGTTAAATTCAAATCTAATGTCTGATCCCACGCTGATTTTGAAATATCTTCAATTGCGCCATCGCCAAAACTGCGACCTGATCCCCCAACAATTGACGCCACATGATCTAATCCATCTAGCTGTTTAATCGCTTGATCAAATGCGTCTATAACTAACTGTTCATCTCTAATGTCTATTGCTGAGAAGCCCTTTACCTGTGAAAATTGGGCTGATAATGCTTTACAGTCTTGTTCTTCCCCACCAACTATATAAATGGAGTAATCCTTATTAGAAAGTTGGGCAACTAATGCAGCTGCAATACCTCGACTGCCAGTGATAAGAACTTTCTTGCCCATATTTTTAGTATAACTCAAGGCCCCATGAGTTGTCTATACAATTGGAAGCTTTTCCCTAAGGCCTAAGGCCTAAACCCTAGCGCGGGTAACCTTTGCTTATGAAAGGTGCACTGGCTCTTGCAGGTTCTGGTGAGTATCTACCTGTCATGCAAAGCCTGGAGCAATCTCTTTTAAACAATGCGATTGAACGTGGCAAGAACAATACATATATCCAGATTCCAACTGCTGCCGGGCAAGAAAGTGATGATCGACTAAGTTTCTGGAGAACACTTGGCGCACAGCAAGCAGAGCGTTTGAATACGCAGCAGATATTTCTTCCTATCTATACCCGCGAAGATGCGATGAATGAAAGCTTTGCCCAACAGATAAAAGATGCTGGACTTATCTATCTCTCTGGCGGAGATCCCGGATATTTAGCGAGCACATTAATTAACACACCTGTTTGGTCTGCAATTGAAACTGCTTGGAGATCTGGAAGCTCACTTGCAGGCTGCAGTGCTGGCGCAATGGCTATGGGTAAGCATGTTCCAAATTTCTTTAGACCAAAAGAGGATGGAACCGATGGCTTTGGAATAATCGGTGAGATCCGAACTATCCCCCACTACAACAAGTTCTTTGGTTGGATCCCGGATGCTGCAGCTCGCAAGTTATTAACTGCACCGGCTGGAACATCTGTTATCGGTATCGATGAATCAACTGCCCTAGTAACAGGGTTAAGTAGTGATCAAGATGTTAGTTTTGAAAACAGGAGTTGGCGCGTGCACGGTGAGGGCCATGTTCATCTCTTGCGAGGTGAGGGCGATCATGCACATAAGTTTGCCCACGGAGAAGTTGTCACGCTTTAGTCCCTTTAAAACATAAACTACTTTCCAGTTTTGCAACGCTCTGAGCAGTACTTAACGTTTTCCCAATCCCTTGCCCACTTCTTACGCCACTCAAATTCCAATCCTCAACGCACGCACACCTTGGGAGGAAAGCCGTTTTTTATCTTTGCTCTCATATCTGGTTAACCTTGTAACTTCTTCTCATGTCGTGAATTCAAAAACTTGAGGATTTGATGCAACGCCGAGACAACAAATGAACTCCGATGCCCCGCAACCCACTTATATCCAAGACGTCCGAAGGGGCCAGATGCTGTAATTAGCAGCGAAAGCATTCGGTTTCCCCGCTTTTTCAATAGAAATGCAATAGCTGGTGCACCGGCTAGAACTGTTGAATGTGCGATCACCTGCACGGACTGTGAGCACTGTTGATAGGTCAGGCCATATTTTGCTAAATCTGTCTGCTGAAATGGTTTTGCATCCACAACTAATCTCTGCTTGATCCAATCAATGCTGGACGCACAGAACGCACATTCACCATCGTAGATAACAACTATTTGATTTTCCATCGCAAGGTCAAGAGTACATGGCAGATGAAAGCGCAGTAAAGTAAAGTTATGGAGCGGCTTATCTACGTAGCTTTTGATCATCTCAATGAAAACTACGGCGCACTAAAAAATAGTGATCCTGCCAAAGATGTCATCGTTTTAGTTGAAAGTGCGCGTATGACAACGGGCCGAAAATGGCATGGACAGCGCCTTCACTTTTTGATCTCATCTGCTCGACACTTTGCATCACACCTTGAAAAACTTGGCTACACAGTCCGATATGGAAAAGCTGCTACAACGGTAGAAGGTTTGCAAAAGGTAAAAAAAGAATTTCCAGAATTGCCAATGATTTCCGCTGAGCCTTCATCCTTTCGCCAGTTTGAAGCGCTCAAAGAATTTGGTGTGGAGTTTGTACCGAATGACTTTTTCTTAACGCCTCGTCCACTTTTTGCCCAGTGGGCCGATGGTCAAAAGAGTTATTTAATGGAAAATTTCTATCGCCTTCAACGTGCGCGCCTTAATGTGCTGATGGAGAAAGGCAAACCTGTTGGTGGTGCGTGGAACTTTGATAAAGAAAATAGATTGCCTCCCCCAAAAAACTACACCTGGCCCCCATATCTAGAACACAAACGAGATCAGATCGATAAAGACGTTGCCGCAGAAATTGGTTATACCCCCGATTCAACGTGGGCAACTACTCGCAAAGGCGCACTAGCTCAGCTAAAAAACTTTATTGATAATCACTTTGCCCAGTTTGGCCCCTATGAAGATGCAATGGCACTAGATAACTGGGCGCTGCATCATTCGCTGTTGTCTCCGTATTTAAACAATGGATTACTACACGCCCAAGAAGTAATCGATGCAGCAGAGGCTGCCTTTAAAACTGGCAAGATACCCATTGCATCTGCAGAAGGATTTATTCGCCAAATTATTGGCTGGCGCGAATATGTCAATGGAATGTATTGGTATCTAGGTCCTGACTACCGAGAGAACAACCAGCTGGGTGCTAATCGCCCATTGCTGCCATTGTTTAGCGATTCAAATAAAACACAGATGAACTGTGTTAAAACTATTGTCTCTGACATAGAAAATCGCGCATGGGTCCACCACATTCCGCGGCTGATGGTGCTCAGTAATTTAGCTCTGATAACAGGTACTAATCCGCAAGAGTTTTTAGATTGGATGCGAGAAGTATTTATCGATGCCAGTGAATGGGTAATGGTTCCAAACGTTATCGGCATGGGATTACATGCAGATGGCGGGGCCATGATGAGCAAGCCCTATGCAGCAGGCGGCGCCTACATCTCTCGAATGGGCTCATTTTGCAAGAGCTGTGTTTATGATCCAAAACTACGCGTTGGCGAAACAGCATGTCCCTTTACGACTTTGTATTGGGATTTTCTTGATCGCCATAAAGAAAGCTTTGTTAAAAACCATCGAATGAGCCAGCAGGTAAATGGGCTAAAGAGATTGTCAGATTTAGAAGAGTTAGGCGTTCGAGCCCAACAGGTGCTAGATGGGTTAGATAAGGGCGCTATTTAAATACGTTTTGCGCCAGCAAATGGTTTGCGACCAAAGCTTCTAGGAAACTCTGTTACCTCAACGCGCTTGCCAGGACGTGGTGCATGAACCATTTTTCCGCCACCCATATAGATAGCAACATGGCTAATTGGCCTACCAAAAAACACTAGATCCCCTGGCTTTACAGAACTAAATGAGATGTTCTTTCCGTATCTGATTTGGGCTCTCGATGAGTGAGGTAGTGAAACACCTGCATTCTGGAAAGCGCGCATTGTTAATCCAGAACAATCCCACTTAGTTGGTCCAGCCGCGGCCCACACATAAATATCGCCAATCTGTGCCAGCGCATACTTTAAAGCCTTTGAACCGCGAGAGTTATCGCCAACAAAGCTTGATGCATATTTCTTTGATGCATCAAAAATTCTGCCCTCGCGCTCACTTTCTTCTCGTGCAAGGCGTTCGCGATCTTCTTTCTTTAATGTGTTGAGCAGTTTTTCTGCCGAGGCAAGAGATGACTTTGCCTTTGCTATCTCTTTATTGAGTATTGCTCTTTCACGAATCAAGAGCGCCGTCTTGTCAGAGACAACAGACTGGGAAGCATCTACGCGCTGTTTACTTGTTGAGAACTGACGTAGTTGACGGGCATAGTTGGTCGATACAAACCCTAAAGTTGATGCATCAGATAAATACTGTGAAGGGTCCACAGAAAAAACCAAACCGAGTGACTGTCCAAGCCCACCTGACATATAGTTTTCACGGGCAATCTTTTCGATGACAGTACTTGCTGCATCTAAATCTTTACGCAAAACAACTTCTCGGCCCTGGAGAACCTGCATCTCTTTTTCTAGAGCTTTAATTCGAATATTTGCCTCATTGGCTGATTCATACTTTTCGGCGGCAATTGTTCTTAAACGATCAACTTCTCTTTGGACACTTGCAACCGATGGGGCTGCCGATGAAACAGATGGGATCAAAGACAGGGCGAGCGCCATGGCAATCACCTGGATAGCCCAGATTCGCACTCGCCTAGGACCCTTGTCCATGCCAAGCTGCATTGCATTGGCTATTTTGATCAACACCAAAACATTGTAACCAAGTCAGTTGTGAGCCTTCCTATCCAAATGCAACAGGTTTACGCATGGCGCCGGAGAAACTTCTCACAAAAGTACTGAGCATTTACTGGGTCACGCTTAAATGAATTACGCAACATTCGTGTTGCGTAAATACCCTCTTGGAGGGTAGAGTCGGAAACATAAGCCCACCGGCCCTGTTGGCCATGGCCTGATCCATAGAGAAAGTGACCCCTTTGCTCAATATAAAGAAGCCCGCAGCGGCAATCGCAGCCCTCATGATGCTTAGCCTTATTTCGGGTTGTTCCACTTCTTCTAATGAGCAGGCTACCGGGGTTTCAGAGCTAACTGTTTATTCCGGAAGATCCGAAGAGTTTATTGCGCCTTTCTTTGCTGACTGGCAAGCATCAACTGGCATCAAGCTCAACGTTCGCTACGGAGACTCTGCCGAACTTTCTGCGCAGATTCTTGAAGAGGGTAGTAACTCACCTGCAGATCTATTTCTTTCACAAGATGCCGGATCACTTGGCGCTATTTCAGAGGCTGGCTTGTTTACAACCTTGCCCGATGATGTTGCAGCAAACATCCCTGCAGAGTTTGTAGCAGCTAACCGCCAATGGGTTGGTGTTACAGGTCGCGCTCGCGTATTTGCCTATGCCCCAGATCGCGTTAAAACATTGCCAACATCTGTCACAGATTTAGTTAAACCGATCTATAAAAATCAGATTGGTATCGCTCCAACTAATGCATCTTTTCAAGCCTTCCTTACTGCGCTGATAGAAAGTAAGGGAAATACCTTTGCCAAAACCTGGCTAGAAGGTTTGCAGGCAAATGGCGTAAAGATCTATCTTAAGAACTCAGCCATTGTAGAAGCAATCGATAAGGGTGAGATCTCAATGGGTCTTGTAAACCACTATTACATCTGGGAAGTATCAGAGGCTCTTGGGCGAGCAATCAATGTGAAGAATGGCTTCTTTGCACCCGGAGATCTAGGAAATCTGATTAACGTATCTGGCGCCGGCATCTTAAAGACAAGTGCAAAGCAAAAGGCTGCCCAGGATTTAATCAACTATTTAACCTCAGCTGCGGCACAAGAAAAATTTGTATCAGACACCCATGAATACTCACTAATCAATGGCGCAAAAGCTCCTACTGATCTGCCGGCGCTAGATGCAATAGGTGCTCCAGCAATTGATTTAAAAACCCTTAGCAACATCAAGGCAACTCAAGATCTTCTTATCCAAGTAGGTCTGTTGTAGAAAAATGCTAATCACTTCCCCTGCACCCATAGAACAACAACCAGCCGTGCAAGCACGCTCTGGATGGCGGTTTATGTTGCTAACAGCAGTGGGAGCAGTGGCTGCTATTTCGATGATTCCATTTGTTTATCTCTTGGTTCGTGCAAGTGATAAACCCATCGATGAGATCATTCAGCTGCTATTTCGCCAAAAAACATTAGAGGTCCTTGCAACCACTGCCTCACTTGTTGTGTGCGTAGTCGTAATCAATCTTGTTTTGGGCGTTGCAATTGCTAGCGGGCTTCACTTTGTGCAGGTGCCTATTCGCCGCCTACTAGTTATTCCTGCCGTGCTTCCTCTTGCTATTCCATCCTATGTTTTCACCTATACATGGGTGGCACTTGTGCCTTCTTTCTCTGGCTTTGCAGCAGCAGTCTTTATTCTTTCTATCTCAACTATCCCCTATGTTGTTTTGGCAACACTTGCTGGACTACGAAGTATTGATGGCTCTCAAATAGAAGTTGCTAGGTCATTAGGGCTTAACCCAGTTCAAACTTTTTCTCGGGTTGTCTTGCCTCAAATTCGCGGACACGTTAGCGCCGGAGCGCTATTGGCCGGTCTTTATACGATGAGTGATTTTGGCGCCGTCTCACTGCTAAATGTTGAGACCCTGACAGTTTCAATTCAAAATATGTATCGGGCTTCCTATGATCGAAGCGCAGCAGCGGTTATTTCATTTGTGCTCATTGCTTTTTCAATTCTCTTTGTTATGGCCAACGAATCAATAAAAGGTAGATCAACTAACAATCAGCTACTTAAATCACTATCTGTGAAAACCCCTCTGATACAAAAGACCTACCTGCAATTTACAACGGTGCTCATTATTGCCGCCTTTGCAATCGTGGCCGTCATTGTTCCCTTTTATGTTTTGCTCACTCGGTTTTTCTCTAACCCAGTTGCAATTAACTGGGTATCACTTGCTAGTGCAACGTTTTCCACAGTCTCAGTTGCAGCCTTTGGCGCAGTAATCGCTCTGGTTCTATCTGCCCCACTTGGGTATTTACTATCAGGTGCGCCATCTCGCTTTGCAATTGTTACTAACAAAATGGTTGTCATCGCCCATGCTCTGCCTGGTGTTGTTGTGGGTCTTGCTCTTGTTTCCATAGGCTCAAAGCTAGGCGGGCTGTATCAAACTACGTTTCTACTTGCCTTTGCCTATGCAATTTTGTTTCTTGCCAAATCTGTTACCAGTATGAGCTCTTCTCTTGCGCGCGTTCCTAATGGTGTTAAAGATGTTGCTGCAACACTTGGATTAAATCAATGGGCAGTTGTCAAAAAAGTGATTGCACCTATTGCAGCCCCAGGTATAGGTATTGGAACTATCTTGGTCTTTCTAACTGCAATGAAAGAGCTGCCAGCAACGTTGATGCTTCGTCCAACAGGCTTTGAGACATTGGCTACACAGATCTGGTCATCTGGTTCGATCAATCGATTTAACGAGGCTGCGCCCTATGCCTTAATCTTGGTTCTTGTAGCAGCTATTCCAACGTTTTTAATTAGCAGGCCAGATAAAGAAGAGCAGTCCTTTAACTACGAGAGCATAGGAGGCCCAAGTGAACGCTCTTGAAGTCTCCCATTTAAAGGTTTTGCTAGGAAACAAAGTTGTTCTAGATGATCTTTCGTTATCTCTTGCACCGGGTCAGATTGCAGCTCTTTTGGGTCCATCTGGTTGTGGCAAAACAACATTGCTTCGCTCTATCGCAGGATTGATCCGCCCCAGTGAGGGCCAGATTAGATTTGGAAAGCAGTTAGTTTCTTTTTCATCCGTTCACTTGCCACCACATAAGCGAAAGATTGGTTACGTCCCACAAGAAGGTGCTCTGTTTCCTCACCTAAATATTGCCGACAACATCGCATTTGGTATCGATCGCGCAGTGTTTACTAAGGATCAGATTCGCCAAACCACTAAAGAGATGCTGGCGTTGACCGGCATGGAGGGTTTTGGAAAGCGAATGCCACATCAGCTCTCTGGTGGTCAGCAAACTCGCGTTGCCTTAGCCCGAGCCCTTTCAATTAAGCCTTCCATTGTTTTACTGGATGAACCATTTTCTGCCTTAGATGCTGAGCTGCGCGCAGAACTTCGAGCCGATGTGATCAACCTACTGCGCTCTCAAAACACAACTGCAATTTTGGTAACCCATGATCGTGAAGAAGGCCTGGTCTCTGCAGATGTAATCGCACTGATGCGAGATGGAAAGATTGTTCAATCAGGCTCTCCTGAAGATGTCTACTCTTCTCCTATCTCTCCAACGATTGCAATTAGCACTGGCGATGCGCTAGTTCTTCAAGCTTCAAAGTTATCTGATGGTTCTACCGACTACATTCTTAACCCCGTTAAGTCTTCTGCTCACTCTGTTACTGCAGGCCATATTGTTATTCGCCCAGAGGAGATCAAGCTCAGCAAGTCCGTTTCATCAGATTCTATAAACGGACTTATTACCAAAATTGATTACTACGGCCATGATGCAATGGTTGCAATCGATGTGGCAGATCAACATCTACAGGTTCGAATTCCTGGACCTTTTGATTTTAATGTTGGCCAAAACGTTGCTCTAGAGCACGTTGGTCCAGTTCGCTTCTTTGCAAACAACTAGTGGATCGTTACGCCACCGTCGATAAAGATTGTTTGGCCTGTAACCATGGCAGATTCTGGTCCCAGTAAAAACAGAACAGACTGCGCAACATCTAACTGCTCTGCCATGCGGCCCAAAGGAATGGTCGACATTTTATCTTCCATAAATGCAGGATCAACTAACAATGGCGCCGTCATATTACTTGGCACAATCGTTGGCCCAACAGCGTTCACGCGGATTCCATCTGTTGCCCATTCAAAGGCTAGAGACTTTGCCATAAACATAACGGCAGCCTTGCTTGCAGAATATGAGACGGTGTTTAGAACGGCAGAGTGCCCACTTGTGGAACCGATGTTAACGATTGTTCCTTTAACTTTTTTAAGCTCTGGATAAACAGCCTGGCTCATAAAAAATGTGCCATTTAAGTTGATATCAATAACATCTGTGAAGTCTTTTTCTGACATCTCACTTGCTTTGGCCCTGCGCACAATTCCTGCGTTATTAACTAGATGATCTAGGCGCCCGTGCTTTGCAACAACCTCTTTGACTAAATCAACACACGATTGCTTTGATCGAACATCTAAATGATGGCGAGTGTGTGGGGCTTTAAGTTCGCTGGTCCACTCTGATTCCGGCAAAATATCGGCAGAGGCAACAATGGCACCGCGCTTAGCAAGCTCGGCGGCAATGGTTGCACCAATACCGCGACCTGCGCCGGTAATAACTGCAACTTTGCCTGCAAAATCATTAGTAGATGACATTGGAATTAATTACCAATGAAGTTGCTGTTATCTCCCCAGAAGGCGAACTTGCGTTGGAAGGCCTTAACGATGATGTGAGCAATGATTCCCATCGCAGAAAGCACTAACAAGATTGCAAACATAGTCGGTGTCTCAAAGTTGAACTGTGCGACCAAAACCATGTTGCCTAGACCTGCTTGTGAACCCAAGAACTCACCAACAACTGCTCCAAGAATTGCAAGCAAGATTCCAACATCAAGGCCTGCAAAGAAGAATGGAAGAGCGCATGGAATTTGAACCTTGAAGAAAATCTGTGATCTAGATGCACCAAAAACGCGCAACATTCTAATTTGATCATTATCGGCAGACTTTAGTCCTTCAATAATATTAATCAGGATGGGAAAGAATGCGATTGTTGCAGCCAATACGACCTTACTTGTTTGGCCAAGACCAAACCAGATAAGAAAGATTGGAGCAAGTGCGACCTTTGGAATTGCCTGGAAACCAACAAGGTATGGCATAAAGGTCTTATCAACGATTCTGATCTGAGAGATAAACGTTCCTGCAATAATTGCAAAGAGTGTGGCGAATGCGAATCCAAGTAGCGCCTCTTGCGTAGTCACCCAGAGGTTTGACCAAAAGATTGGTGCCTGAAATTGAACCAGCAAAGCATCACCAATTCGTGATGGTGTTGGCAGGATAATCTCGTCTACTTCAAGAAGATTGACGATGTTTTCCCACAAAGCGACAAAGACAACAAAAACTACTGGCGATAAAATGAGCTCAGGGCGGTTACGAAGATGTTTCATTCTTTTATCCCCTTTATTCAATCACGTTTGCAGCGTTAAAGTAGTGGCGAATCTTCTTAACAAAGACTCCTGCAGCATCGCTGTTCATCATGTCAAGTGTTCGTGGTCGTGGAAGATCAATTGTGATGATTTCAGCAATTCGTCCAGGACGCGGGCTCATAACAATGACGCGGTCTGATAAAAAGACAGCCTCTGTAATTGAGTGAGTAACGAGTGCAATGGTCTGATTACTTTCTTTCCAAATTCTTAGTAGTTCTAGGTTCATATATTCACGAGTCATGGCATCTAAAGCGCCAAATGGCTCGTCCATCAACAACACAGATGGTGAGTGAACTAGTGCGCGACAGATACCTGCGCGCTGCTGCATTCCACCACTGAGTTCGTTGGGATACTTATCTTCAAAGCCCTCTAAACCTGCAAGGGTTAGAAGCTCTTTTGCTTTTTCTAAATGCTTTTTCTTATCAAGCTTTTGAACTTCAACCGGGACCATCACATTTTCTAGGATGGTGCGCCAAGGAAGCAGAGTTGGTGCTTGAAATACCATGCCGATCTCAGGCAAAGGTTTTGAAACTTCATGTCCAGAGACAGATGCGCTGCCTTCAGTCTTTGAAATGAGGCCTGCCAATATATTGAGCAGAGTTGTTTTGCCACATCCAGATGGCCCCACAATAGAAATAAACTCACCTTTTTTTGCGGTGAAATTAATGTCAGAAAGCGCATGTGTTTGGCCGCCACCTCTGGTGTTGTAAATCTTATGCAGGCCCGACACGTTAATCCAGGACGCCTCTTGTGAGGCGTCCTGGATCTTCGAGTTGTTATTAGTCATAACGTTATTCTATACAGATTTCCTTTAACTTTATTACTTAGGTTGCTTATTTGCCGCGGCAACAATCTTTGCGCGATCAAATGCATTTGCATTAGTAATAACGTCACTGCTTAGGAAGTCATCTAGCTTTAGGCCAGTAACAATTGTTCCTGCAGCAGCTGTGTAATCCTGTGACTTCTTCCAGTCACTTGCAGAGATTGCACCTAGCTTGTTCCAACTTACAGGCTTGCCTGTAGTTGGTGTTGCTGTTTCAAGCCAAGCCTTTAGCTGAGCCATTCCTAGTGGAAGTGATTCAGTAGCAGTCTTACCTGCAGCAAGTGATGATGGGAACTCTTCAAAGCCAACCAAAGTAGCGGCTCTAACGTTTGTTGTTGAGTAGATAAGTCCCTTGTTTGCTGCACGCAGGTAGCGCTCGTAAACCTCTGGTTGGTCGCGATACTTATCAGCATTTACGATCCAAGAAAGTGAACGAACACCAGTTAACGCTGCTGGGTTTGGTAGGTATGTGAACTTAGAACCATTGAACTCTGCTCCAGCGTAAGCTGACTTGAAGTAAGCAATAGCATCTACGTCGCCCTTATCAAGCTGCAAAGCACCAACTGCAACAGCTGGACCTGTTGGGATCAATGTGACATCTGATTCCTTTAGACCATTTCCTGCAAGCCATGCCTTTGTGTATGGGTAGCTACCAGAACCAAATCCAATGATTCCAATCTTCTTACCCTTTAGATCCATTGCAGTCTTGATTGCTCCGCCTGGCTTAACAGCGATGTTCCATGGGAAGTTCTGAACCAAACCACCAATGATTACGATGTTTGCACCCTTTTGGATTCCCTGCATTGCAGAACCTAGGTCAGCTCCACCGATATCAATTCGGCCAGAAGCAACAAGGTTAACAAGGTCAATTGATCCAGCTGTTGTCTTTGCTTCAACAGTTAGGTTCTCTTGCTTAAAGTAGTTGAGTTTCTTTGGGACTGCATATGTTGCAAACTCTTCCTTTGGCTGCCATGTTGCAGCTGCAGCGCCCCATACGATTGAAGCTGGCTTAAATGCTGTCCACTTCTTATTCTTGCAAGAGACAGTGTTGCCATTTGCGATGGTTCCAACTGAACCATTTACTGCACATGCTGCTCCAACTTTTGCAACTGCTGCATTAGATGCAGGTGTTGCAGCTAGTAGTGAACCAGCAACCAAAACTGCAAACAATGCAGCTTGTGATTTTCTTGCCCGAGAGGACGTTGAAAAATTCATTCTTACTCTCCTTTGTTGCTTGTTAAGAAGCAGCGCTCACCTTTAAAAGTCAGCATGCTTTCGAGTGGAGTGAGCCTACGGCCGGGGTCAAAAAACGGCAATATATACCGTGCGGTAGCAGGTCTCGTTTTGATAACTTTAAGCGGGTGATTTCAACCAGTCCCTGTGAAGGTGCTGAGCGGTTAGCGTGAAACTAGTTGTGAAGCCACAGCTTTAGCCGCAAGGTATGAAAAGCCAAAGGCCGGAAGCAGGCCATTGCCGGCCAGGTAGCCATCTGATCCATGGCCTGAGATTCCAACCGCTGCACCACCTGCTGCATACAAACCTTTAATTACAGAACCATCTTCTCTTAGCACTTGTGCGTTTGCATTTACTTGCACGCCGCCTTGAGTGTGAAAAAGTGCCGGGCGAACTTTGATTGCGCCAAAAGGTGCCTGCAATCTTTTTTCGAAAGATTTTCGGCCAAATCTATCTTCGCCTTTACCGTCATGGACTGCGTGTGCATTTTCTAACTCGGCCATTAACTTATCTGCCGGCACGGCAATAGCAGTTGCTAACTCTTCAATGCTATCTGCCCACACTATTGCACCACTTGCTGCTGTGTATTCATACTCTTTAAACAACATTGATCCTTCATGGATGGCATTATCAATAATGATCCAACCGGTGTTGCCCTTTTGATCATTAAGAATTGCTGCATATTCAGAATATCCTGCAGACTCATCGCCAAATCTTTCACCCGATGAGTTAACAATAAAGCCGCCCTGCATAATTGTTGTCCAGCCCACCAAAGTTTTTGCATGTGATGAAATTGCAGCATGGCCTTGGTATGAATCTAAATACCCATAGCCGGCGCCATGCTTCATACCAATCTGTAGCGCTTCACCTTTGGAATATCTAGAGCCGTGATAATAAATATATGAAACCTCTTCATTGTGCTCGGCTAATAGCTTTTGATTGGCGCCATAGCCATTAGTTGCCATCAGCACGTTATCCGTTGCAATCTCTTCTTGGCTTCCATCAGCGTTTTCAACAACGGCTGCAACAACCTGGCCATCTTTAATAACTACATCTACTAAACGTGTGCTTGCCCTAAAGTCAAAGAGTTTTTGATCTGATGCAACTTTCCAGATTGGGCCCAGAACTAACTGACCCATTCGACCTGGCACTGACAAACAACGATCTACTGAGTGACCCGGATAGTGGAAATCTGTAACCAGTTCCCATGGCACACCCAGTGAATCGGCCATCCATTCGAAAACCTCAACGCTGACATTTGTTAGCGCCTGCGTAGCCACAACATGGCCAGAGTTTTTGGTTTTTTTCATGATGTCATTGGCAAAGATCTCTGGAGAATCTACGATTCCCTTTTCTTTTTGCCAACGTGATCCACTTGCAGGAAACATTCCAGAGGTCATAGAGGTATTACAGGTATTAATAAAATCTGGGGAGGCATCGATCAGTAAAACTTTCACACCAAGTTGGGCAGCCTTAATAGCACCGACTAAACCACCACCGGCACCTGCAACAACTAGATCGTATTTTTCCACAGCCCATTCCCCCGGTCAGTTTTTACTTACTGCTAAGAGCTTTGCTTTTTTGTTCCAAAATTAACTTCAGCGCCAGCTCTGCAGGATCTACTACCTCTAGTGATAACTGAGATTGATCCACGTTAACTGCAGAGCAACCATTGATGACAACTGTTGCACCTTTTGCTGCCAACTTCTCAACGCCAACCTTTAGCGCCTTGTGCCACAACTCTTCATCGTTGATTGCATCAAAGCTTAAATTCAGTACTTCAAGTCCAGCAAAGTGATCTGCAAAACCATATTCACCGATGCGACGCACGAGCTCTGCGCCTATTGTTTCGTTGCGAGTTACCGCACCGATTTTGTGACCTTGTGCCACAAGGTGCGCCGTTACGCTCTCTAGCATTCCAACGATTGCATCATTTGAACCCGGGCGAAATCCTGGATCTAAAACACAATCTGGCATAACAACATCTGCAACATCACCCTTGACGTGGCACATGTCATCCATCAACGCTGCATCACTTGAGAGCACATCAGATTGCAGATCTAACGCAACAGGGCTTGCTGTGCTGAGGTTTCGAAGTTCGACAGTTAACCCAGCAGGTGCAAGGCGTGTGTAGCGCTCTTGGCGACGTGCTAACTCTTCATCAGTAACATGAATCGGTGTAATCGCTACTACTCTCATCTGCACTCCCCTTAGTTGTGTTGCAATGTATGAAATAGTAAGCCCAAGGCAGGCCTTCCACAATCTAAAAAATTTAGATTGTGACCACAGCCTCAACAACAGCCTGAGGCGTTGCGCTGCTACCTAGCTTTGCTTCAACGTTGGTGGGCAGACCATTTAACTGCGCGGCAGATAACGTCGCTAACTGCGCTGCTATATCGCTCATCCAATACAAAGCAACAGGCCCTGCCCGATCAATGATTCGCTGGGCTTCAAGAATCTGAGCTTCGCTAAATTTGGGGACATCGTTGTTGTTATCGTTGATCGTATTAAGTAAATACCTCTTTATATCAACGGCAATACTGGTTGCATCAGTGGACTGAGTAATCAGCTCTTGTAGTTGTCCATCTAAAGTGCACGGCTTGCGCTTTTTCTTCTTGCGATTTAAAAACAGAAATATCACCAGGGTCAAAAGCGCAAATTCGATCATGGATGCAACCTAACAAGGCCCACCGACAAGATAAAGAGGTATAGGCCCCCCATAGCAAGTGCCTGTGGAATAGAGTTAGGTATGGGATTTTTCGCTAACCTGAAACTAAAGCGCGCTCAGAAAAAAGCTCGCGAGCAGTTTGAACTAGAACAGGCCAATTGGGATGCAGACCAGGCTCTGCTTGAAAAAATGGAGACAGTCTTTACTAATGCAAGTAACGGCGTTGATTCTGTTCAAAACTTTGTGGTCAATGAAAAAGGCGAAGTTGTTCTCTTTTGCGCACCGGCCATATTTCACGAAACAAGACGTGGGCCCAGCCAATTTGTTGCCGGATCTACGGGTGTAAGCATTCCGATTGCCGCCGGTATTCGCTTTCGTGTTGGCGCAATCCGAGGCACATCATTGCCTGGCGCAGATTCCCAAGCCGATCTTGATCAAGGCAATGTAATTGTGACAACAACTCGCATTCTCTTTGTTGGACCTATGTATACAAAAGAGTGGGAGTTTTCCAAACTGTTAGGTGCATCTGCACTCAACGATGATTCTGATTACATCTTTAATGTTTCTAACCGTCAAAAATCTTCCGGTGTTCGAGTTGAACCCCACCAAGGCCGTGAGTTCAATCGAGTTCTAGCCTTAGCAATAACGGCTGCAGAATCTGGTGTTGGTGTTGTAATGAATGAGCTAAAGAACATTCGAAAGCAGCTAACAACTAGTAAACCAATGTTAGAACTGCCAAGTGCGCCAACGGCTTAACTAGCTAAATCAATCAACTGATCTTTTTGTTTACTAGCCCATCTAAACGCCATGAGACCGGCGGTAATCCGACCTTGGTTCTGACCTGATCAAACTTTGCATAAAAAGCCTCTTTAGAAATCCCAGTTACCTTTTCAAAACTAGTTTCGAAGTTTCTTGTGGTTGCAACATCTACCCAGATATCCAACATCTTTTGAAAACCAATGGATGCAACGATGTATTCAGTTGCAACGCGCCCAATGTGATAAGGATATGTGGGGGTGTTATTTCCACAGCAGGTGCGAATCTCATAATCTGCAATTGCATTCTTATTGATCGATTCTTCAGGTGGTGAATAAGAAAACATTCGGGCTCGCCCCTGCCAGTAAGTGGCATTTTGTGAAAGCGCACCGACAGCAAAGCCCACATAATCTGCCGTTCCTTCTATAAACCAAACAGGAAATGCGTTAACCGTATCTGGCTGACCAACTTTAATGAATGCACCATTTGGGTTCTTAGACAAAGTCCTTTGCACTAAGTGAAAATACTCATGGGCAAGTAATGAACCACCATCGGAACCAGGATCACTTGCCACATATGCAGCATCACCAGTAACAACATAGCCATGAATAGATTCGATACCTAAGCAGTATGCCACTCCCCTCATTGAAGGGACATCGCACTTTGTTGCCCAGCCGCTATTTGCTAACTGCTCATCAGTCCAGGTTTGTGTGGCACCAATAAATGTTTTGGAACCTTGAGGAAAATATGAACTAAACAACTGCGCACCTAGGTCATCGGCTTTCTTCATGATTGCAATTCGAGAGGTATTTGTGTTTGCCTGTATCAACTGAGTGTGGTTTTTCTGTGCCCCAGATCTAGACTTTGCCCAACTTAAAAAGTTTCTCTCTGCTTGATCACTCAGCGTCTTTGAATCAATATTTGTGCTCCATGCTTCAAAGTCTTTAACAACCGGAGCAGCATAAGTTCCAGTCTTTGCACGTTTGGCCCAAACTAATTTGCTGCCAGTTTTTGTACACGTGTACTTGATACCCGAAGCGGTACTTGTAAGACCGGCCTTCTTACACACAGCACCTTGCTTAACTGCAGCTGTTGCTGAAGGGAAATTAAACGACAGAGCTAAACAAGCAATAAGTACCGGGGCTAGCAAACGCTTCATGTGAGACACGGTAGCAACCGAATCAATAAGGTGGAAGAGCTTTGACTGTTCCAAAAAACTTTAGAGGCCCTTAAGGACTCCGAAAAATGCTGTAACACCTGCGGCAGCAAAAAACAGGGCTAGTGGGACCCAACCAAAAATCTTGTATGGGGTGATCTTGCCGGTCTTTGCGCCAACTTCATTTTCTCTGTTCATGCCCGAAAGGCTACCGAAATCGCCCTTAGTTCGTTGCACTTTAGGGTGTTGCCCAATGGGCAATTTCTGTATTCTTGATCATATGAAGATGCGATCAATGTTGGTCCCAGTTGTAGCAGTCTTAATTACATCTCTCATGCCACATATTGCAGATGCAGCCAGCCAACATGGACATTCTCATAGCCTTAAGTTGAAAAAGCCAAAGGCAACTGCAGCACCAAATGTAAAAAAATACAGCGTGACAATGGCAAAGGCGCACTTACCTTCTGCTCCCAATAAAGGCACAGATGATTACCGGTGCTTTTTGCTTGATCCAAAGGTTAAAGAGGATTCAATTGTTCGCAGTATTGAATTCATTCCACAGCGCAAAGACTATGTTCACCACGCAATTATCTTTCGCGTAACAGAGGCTGATATCCCCGAAGCAATCGTTAAAGACAAAAGCGGAATCGGCTGGCCATGTTTTGGTGGCACCAGCCTTGGTGGAATGATGTCAACATTTGTCACATCTCCATGGATTAGTGCATGGGCACCTGGTGCTCGTAAAGATGTTGCACCAGCAGGCTACGGAACCCCCTTTAGAAAGGGAGAGCGTTTTGTATTACAGGTTCACTACAACCTACTTGCAGCAACAGATGGAAAGATTGAAACCGATCAATCTAAGATCATTATGGAAGCTGTGCCTGCAAAAGGTTCAAAGATTAAGCTGTTACAGCTAGAGCTATTTGCAGCCCCCGTTGAACTAGCTTGCCCACCAGGTGTTACTGGACCGCTTTGTGATCGCAGACAGTCAATGCTTGATCTTGCATCCAGAACCGATGCAGTAAGTGCGCAGCAAGCAAATAGACTCAATTTCATCTGCGGACTAAACCCCAACAGACCAACACCATCGTTAACTTCTAGATGTGACAGAGTGATGGACAAATATTTCAGTATCGTTGCAGCCAACCCGCATATGCACTTATTGGGAACATCTCTGAAGATGACCCTTAACCCAGGACGAGCAGATGCAAAAATCATCCTAGATGTGCCTAACTACAACTTCGATGATCAATCAGCGATTTACTTAAAGACACCTATTACAGTAAATCCTGGTGACACGATTCGTGTTGAGTGCACATTTGATCCAACTCTTCGTCAAAGGATTCCGCAACTTAAAAGCCTTGAGCCACGCTATGTCACATGGGGCGAGGGATCATCAGATGAAATGTGTCTAGGCGTCCTCTCTGGCACGACTTTCTAACTATCCGTAGATAGTGTCTTGCTCTAAATCATCAGGGCCTGCAACAGGTTTTGCTCTGCGCGCTGCCCACGCCCCCGTAGACCACAGCGCCCACACCACCAATAACGGCTGAAAGAACAAACGCACCAGACGTGATGTGTCACTATCTAAACCAAATGCATCAACACCATTTAGATACTGAGAGATGTTGCCCGGAAA
>WLEB01000015.1 GCA_009704505.1 Actinomycetota bacterium
ATTTTTTCAATCACGACAATTGATTCTTTTACATTCTCACCAAAGCGAACAACATATGTTTCATCTAACAAATCACCAAAGTCTTCGAAGAAGTGATACATCGAACTCTTGGATGCATCAGCTCTTTCCAAAATCATCGCCGCACTGATGTCTTCGATCGCATGTAGATCCATCAGCTCGGATGTTGCCTGAATCAGATTCTGTCTTGTCTCATTGGACTCGTGGGCCATAGTTCAAACCCTACTACTGGCTGTGAAAAGCGAAAGCCTCATCATGGGAACGGTTCTTCGGCCCGCCAATATCCTCAGCCGCCGCCTGAAAGTGATTATTTCTTGCGAGTCGCGATCTTTGCTTTGATTGCAGCAAGGCGCAGTTTTGGCGCTTCCGCCTTAGCAATCTCTGCCTTGATTGCAGCTTCAATCTTTTCCATTGTGTTCAATGAAACTTCTGGGTATGAAGCAAGCCCCTGGACTACCGAGAACTTATAAGGTGATTCTGCTGGCAGTAATCCATTTGTGATTAAAACTTTAGATGAAACCGTTGAACGAGTTGCTGGATTTGCAACACGATCGATAAAGTTTTCGATTGTGGCAATCGCTTGAATGCTGGTGGTGCCAGTTCGCTTCACTAAGGGTAGCTCCTGAACCTTGGCATTTACCTTTACTAAAGTCCGCTCAGTAACTCCGGTGTACCCGTATCGTGTGTAGATTGCGACTGTTGCAGGAAACAACGGATTGAAAAATGCGTCATAGAATGCGGCACCATCTGCGATTGAATTAATTGTTGCAACATTTGATCTCTTAGGTGGATCAAGTTGCAAAATCTGATCCGTGACTGATTCAACTATCCGATTTATGATTTGATAGAAAAGAGCGTTGTTATATTCCACGACTGTTGGCCGCTCGCCTCGTACTAATTTTGCAAATAAGGCAGTGCGATATTTATCTATCTCAATCTGTCTCAGCCGTGCTGCTTCGGCTATCGCGGCTCGTTCAGCTGCAAGCCGCGCAGCTTCAACCGCAGGTGGATCAGGTGCTGGTGCTGGTGGAATTACAGCAACAACCCCGGAGCGCATAACGCGATCACCGTATCCATCCGTTGAAACTGCGACAAATCGCCCGTTACCAAAGGTTATAGAGGACCAGTACGAATCAAAGGGAGCGCTCCTATTGGTCCAAACCAGGCCATCGGGGCTTGTAAGCAATTGCGGGTATTGTGCGCGAGGAATGTCTGTAGCCACTAAAACAGTTAGTCCATTTGTTGTTTCAGTACGAGGAGTGTCCAACAAATTTTGATCAAGTGCGACAAAATATCCATCGCCATAGGTAATTGCGACCAATGTAGAGCTCGGTAGGGCTGCATCTAACCATGTAACACCATTTACACTTCGCATGCCTTGGCCACTCCCACTCACGGCAACAAACAAGCCATTTCCATAAGTAATGTCGTTCCAGTCAGCACCGAGTCCTGCTGATGTTCTAGTTGTCCATATAGCGCCATCGGAGCTTGTCATGACCTTATCGTTCCCACTTACCGCAACAAATAATCCATTTCCGTATGTGATGGCATTCCATGACCCAGTTATTGATGCAGCATGTCCGGTCCAGGTAATTCCATCGGGGCTTGTCATGACTCGATTTCCAACACCCTCTTTCGCAACTGCAACAAACAATCCCCCGCCATAGGTAATGCTCCACCAAGCAATTCGTGACGAGGGTGTTCTTCGTGTCCAAGAGATTCCATCGGAACTAGTCATCACATCGTTATTAGCGCTTACAGCTACAAATATTCCAGCACCAAATGCAATGCTGGTCCACCACAAGGCTTCAGCAAAAGGTGTGCGCAGCGTCCAACTAATCCCATCGGTTGATGTCATGACACGCTGGCCATCACCACCTGCAGCAACGGCCACAAATATTCCATTGCCATAAACGATGTCACTCCATCCATTTCCGCCAGGTGATGCATGTGATGTCCACGCGGTGACATCAGGGGTTGCAGATGCGCTAATGGGTGAAACAACACCGTGCACCATGACAAGCGTGGCAATTAACGCAATCAACCGAACTTTAATCGTGACCCTGCTCTCCTAAATATTAAAGGAGTCTTCCATATTCATATGACAATCATCAGATCAACATCCACAACTACTCGCTATGGAAGGCAAAAGCCTCATCATGGAAACGGTTCTTCGGCACACCAAGATCCTCTGCCGCAGCCCGCACCGCGCTCACCAAAGGCTCTGGCCCACAAATATAAATATCGCTATCGGCAATGGTCGGCACTAACGCCTTCAGTGAGCGCGCATCCATCGGATGCTCCTTACGCGAGCCCACCAAGTAATGAATCCGCATCGACCCACCACTGTTGTTCGCCAAATAATCCATTTCGGCCTTTAGAACTAAATCTTCTTCGCGAGATGCCCTAAAAATCACATCAATCTGCGCTCCACCATTGAACTCATCCATCAACGCACGCACCGGAGTAATTCCAACTCCGCCGCCCACCAACACCACATGCGGTGAAGTAGAACGCCCTGCAGTAAAGGCCCCATACGGTCCTTCAACAAATACCCGAGTCCCCGGACGCAAAAACGCTAACGACCGTGAATGATCTCCTAAATCCTTAACCGTAATTCGCAAATGATTTTTCGTCGGAGCCGCCGACAACGAATACGGATGCGACATCAACGCATGCCCACGAGCAATAAACCGCCACCCAAAGAACTGCCCACCTTGGGCCGCCAACCGATCTAAATTGCGACCCTTTATAATCACCGAAACTACGCCTGGCCCTTCGACCACAACTTTTTCAACTCGCAAATTAACTTTCAGTGATCGCCAAATTGGAACCCAGAATCGCCAGTACCCAATCGATAACGCCATAACCACATACAAAGTAATCCAATACGCCCGATTTAATGGATGATCAATAAACATCGAGCCATTAACTATCTGGTGCATAAAGGACGCGGCAACCGCTGCATAAGTCAGAATGTGAACCAACCACCAAGTTTCATAACTCATCTTGGCTCTGGCCTTCTTATATGAAGTCACACCTGCCATCACCATCAACACAAAACCAGCCAGTGCAAACCACATCCAGTCATACAAAGTTAAGAACTGCCACATCTCTTTATACAAAGGAATTTGATCTTGCCCCGCAAAACCCAACACAATCAAAAACACATGCGCTCCAATTAAATACAAAGACCATGGCCCCAGCTTTCGGTGCCAGGTGACCAATCGATCATGGCCAACACCGCGTTCCACAACAGGAATACGTGCCACCAAGAAGATGCCCACCACAGACAGATACGTACCCACCAAAGCTGCCAAGCGGCTAACCGTCACAACCACCGAATAGAAATCCCGAAAATCCCCAGCCCGCAAAGTCGTCGCCTGCAAGGCCAAAGTCAGCCCCAACCCAGCGCCCAACATCAGCGCCGCCCAGTCCGTACCTGCTGCCGAGTGCTTATAAATGCGGGTCGCCTGCGTCATTACCCAATTACACCGCATTTCAATTAGATATTGATGAGTTTTAACTACAAATATTGCCTGATAAGTCCTACTAATCAAGGCAATTAAACGTACCTCTGGAAGTGACGCCGTGCTTCTATCGATACCAAAACACATACGATAGCTGCAGTAACAAGTTCCGCTATAGCTATTGCAGTCAGGCCGCCTATTTTCATGGCCACCGCAAACAGTATTGCAGAGATTAGTGCTTGAATTATCTTGATTTTGTTTGCAGATTGAACTTGATTTCGAGCCTTCAAAAAATTCGATAAGAATGTAATGAACGCCAAAAAAGTGCTGGATATCGCAAAGTAAGGGCTAAGACTTCTAACGTATTCAAAATTCAAACCGTAGATATACACGCCAACATTTCCCTGGGTGTAAATCATGTAGCAAGCCAAGTTAAAGATTAACATCCCTGTGAATATGCCTAAAAAGTATGTTTGAAAATGGGGTTTTTTTGACTGGATTCTTTGTGTTGGTACCAACCAAAGAATCGACGAAGTTGCAAAAACATTTACCACTGAATAAGAGCTAATACAAATAAATATTAAAGTAACTCCTAATGTTGGATCAGTTCTGTGACTCACGTAAACAACCAAATATGTGATTAGTGGTCCGATTACACCATCTAATGGGTAGCGGGCCAAAAAAACATCTCGACCTCGACTACTCTCAGACTCTAACTCAATTGAATGCAGCCATGGTTTCAATGAAAAGACGCCAAAACCTATCGAGATTAAGTTTGCTAAAGACCAAAAAAACAAAGCCCTGATTCCACTTTGATTAGAAAAGAACAATAGTAGAACAATAAATAATGGAATTAAGTCATAAACAATCAAGATTCGATATCTTAATGAAGATGCAATTGTATAGCGAAGGTAATCTTGCACACTACACAAACTGCAGATTACAATTACTTGCCAAAGAGAATAATTGAAATCAAAAATATATAACCCCGCAAGATATACCCCAAAGAAAAACAAAAGAAAGTTTAAAGTGAGAAGCGCGCCAACGTTTCTTAAGAAGGCTCCCCGCACAAAATGATTAACAAGAGACTGAAAGCCAAAAGTACTTCTTTGAAAACCTATAATGACAAAAAGTGAAATAAGTAAAAAAGAAAATGAACTTGACTCTTGTCCGATGTTTCTTGTGGTTATTGCAACCAATAGAAAACTTGTCAAACTTGAAATTAATCCATCAACGGTGGAGTAAGCAGCTTTTCCTTTTGTCACGGCTGCGCGTTATTTCAATTGAGCATTCGTTAGTGGAGTTTTCGGATAGCTAATTAGAATCCCTTTGGTTTTAGATTTATAGGAAAAGAAAGAACCACCTCCTACCGCATCTGCACCGTGTTCAATAGCTAATTTAGCATCCTCAAAACTTGCAAGTCCACCTAGTATTGTGAGGGGTACTTTACAAAACTTCTTAATGTACTTTACTAACTCGATATCCAACCCATTCATGCATCCGTCGCGATCCACACTATTCACAATAATTTCACCACACCCTAGATTAATTGCAGTCGTGACTTCTGTAATTAAATCTAAATCTCGGATCTCTCGATTGATATAGTTAAATAACTTGAAATCGCCAGATTGATCTCGAATTACATCTAAAGACAAGGACACTGCCTGAGCGCCTCGTAAACTCGCGACTTTAGAGATAAATTCTGGATTATCAAAAAATGAACTCTGCATTACAATTTTGTCGTATCCAAAACTGAAAATCTTTGATGCGTCTTCTAGAGTACGAATACCTCCGCCATATGCGCAAGGGATAGAACACTCATCAGCCAATGCCTTTATCAGTTCGAAGTTTGGACCCCTATGTTTTTTAGTGGCAGAAATGTCAAGAACGATAATTTCATCAACTTCTTTGGCATTAAATATTCTTACAATATTTAGTGGACTCCCAAGATACCGACCGTCCTTAAAATTTATTGTTTTAACAGTACGTTCGCCTTCAATTAATAAAACTGGTACTAGTCTCTTATACATTGAAACTCGCAAACGACTCCAGCAATCTTGCGCCATACCGATGACTTTTTTCTGGATGAAATTGAACACCAATTATATTGCCTTTTGAAATAACAGCGGGAAATTTGTCCCCACCGTAATGAAATACTGCATCAATGTCTGTTTTGTCATCGCAACTCATGTAATAAGAATGGCTAAAGTAGAATTTGTTAAACACGGAGGAATCTAGTGTGCGGTTAGATTTTACAATCTCCAATTCCTCCCAACCTACGTGTGGGACTGAGGCACTTTTGGTCTCAATCAATTTTGCCGTTGCATCGATGAATCCCAATCCCATCCCTGAACCTTCGTCGCTTCCATGTCCAAGGAGGTGCATTCCAATACAGATTCCCATAAGCTCGAAATCTTCTTTGTTTGATCGTAAATAGTCGCCCCAGCCAAGTTCAAACAATTTTCTGGAGGCCGGTTCAAATGTACCTACACCGGGAAGTATCAACTTCTTTCCATTTGCAAGATCCCCAGGACTTTTCACGATTCTAGTCTCGAACCCTAAATTCTCAAACATATTTGAAATCGAAACTACATTACACACTTCCAAGTCGATAATTTCGATGAGTTTCACCATTTAAATCACCTTCTCAATGTGGATACATCTTGAACTTACGCAATATTTGAATAATAGCGCGAATTGCTGATACGTAACGAGAATTGTTTGGAAAATCACTATAAAGTTGGTTTTTATCATTCATGATAACTTGAAATTCACTCTCGCTTAACGCAAGACGCTTAAGAATATACTTAATCAAGATTCTTTCTTTTGATGCCGAAGATGAAAAGTCCTTGGACAAAATTTCCTTTGCCTGAACTTTCGTCATTTGATTTGCTCTTATAAGATCCGATAAATGTAGAATTCTTTTGTCAATCCCAAATTTAGATGGGAGTACAATTTCTTGATAAAATTTAGTATACGTCGACTCGTTATGTTTCCCCACATATTTCTCCCAGTCATAATTTTCGACTAACACTTTTTCAGCGGCCACACGTTCATAATCCAGATAGTTCAACATTGACACTCTCTTAATATTCCTCAAATAAGTGAACTTGAATAGGTCAGGCAAGGTCATTTTTGGATAGCTGTTGAGTGGTCGATCTCCGAAAGCTTCGTTTATCGCATTAATGTATTTCCAGTCCGAGTGTCCATATGACCATTCAGGAATATGCCCACTCTCCGTGAAGTAGTTCATTCCAGTTAAAATAGTTTTTACACCGTGCTCTCGAGCTGCTTTCCAAAGCAATACTTGTATCGCAAAATCCGTTGGAATCTCACCATCGGGGACACTTGCCTTTAGAAAAGCCCTCTGCAAGCTACTGAACTCCTCAAAGTCTAAAACATATGTGACGAGATCAAGATTAAGACCATCTACAATCTTTTCTATATTGCCGACAGATGTCGGGGTATTCCAGCCATTATCCACATGAACCAATAATGGTTTGAATCCAAATTTAACTGCAGAATGTGCCAAAAAACAGCTATCGACTCCACCGCTTATACCTAGAATGCAGTCATACTCATTATTGGAGTGTCTTTGCCTATTATTGATGACGATTTTTCGAAGCGCCTGTTCGCCTTCACTTCCAGATTTTGTACGGTTTCTAACATTCTTAACAAAATCAATGCATTGGTTACATAATCCACTTCGGTCAATTCGAATAGATCCACCATATTCCGTATCCATCAAACATTTGATGCATTCAGCCATGAAGAAATCCTAACAAATCAAACTGAAAATCAGACAAGATTGGCACTCTTACCCGAATAGACTTTATCTGTATTCTGCCTAAGTAATGGCAGCAACATGAATGCTATCCGTGCGTCGACGAAGGTCCCTGAAAACATTTGTAACACCAATATGGAAAGGCACCATGCAAAAATAAGAACATTTAAACTAAAGTCACTAATTTGGTTGAAGCGAGAGTCGTAGAAAACTTTGACTGACAAAAAAATTACTAGGGAAAAAAGGATTAATCCAAATAAACCGCCAGTCACTAGAGAATCCAAAAAGATATTGTGTGGGTAATCGAGTCCTGTGCGACCAGTAAAACTTCCTTCGCCACCGCCAATCAAAAAATGATCTTGAATACCTGCAATTGATTCTTCAAAAAATGCACCACGGCCACTGGCAGACTTTTCAACAAAAGTTACCTGGAAAAGTCGAAAGAAAACCATTCTACTTGCAGGAAAATTCTGATGTATTTCCAAGATCATTGAAATCAAAAAGCTGATAAACATAGAAAATCTATATTGATTTATAACACGTTGGATCATGACTCCCCGAAAAACTGAAACAACAAAAAGGAATACTACAGAAATTGAAAACGCAATATAAGCCGCTCTTGAACCGGACAGTGCCAGCATCCAGATGATTGGAAATATCATTAGAGAAAGCACGGAAGAAATCTTCTGCTTGAGGATTTCAAAAAGAATACCCCAAGTCACAAATATCAATGTATAAATCATCCACCGGGGCCAAACATTTGGCCCTGCGCCCACTATTAGGAATCGGTCAGGAAGAGAATTAAGTTGATCCCCAGGAAACACCGCGATGCCGAGCTTTCTGGTCGAGAGCACGACAAAAACAATGCATGAAATGAAAATGTATATCCCAATGAATTGCTGCAAAACAAACATGCGGGATAACTTTCCAAACAATACTCCACAAATAACAATTTGGATCAAGTAACTGTATTGATTAACAACACTACCGCCAAAGCTACTCCAGATAGCACTTACTGACATGTAGCCCAGGAATATGAATAAAGCCATAATCAAGTAGAAATCAATTTCTTTTTTATGTCCAACCTTTGGGTTTTTGAGCCCTATGACATTATCTCGAGCTTTATTATTAATAATTAACAAAAGAACTAAATTGAGAATTGCGTGAAATAAAGTTGCTACTCCATAAAGATTTTTTTCTGACCCAAAAAATTGAGATGCACGATGCGGCCCGATAGTAATCAAAACAATCTGAAGGCAAACAATGCCCGTTATAAACGTCATCTTCAATACCTGTTTAATTGAGATTAAAACTTGAGCTTTCGAACTGATATTTGTGTTATCTCTTTTCGAAAGCATTTAGAATCTCCAAACATTGCTCTGCCAATAGTTTTCGGTTTAGTGAATTGTTGGCTAAGTATCTACAATTTTCACCAGCATTTGTCATCCACTTTTGGTCATTTATGGTCTGGGTTAACTGAGCCAAAGCAACTGTAACGTTGGATGGGTCAATATAAATCCCGATGTTCTCTTCTATTGAAAAGCGCGTTTGCCAACCCAAATAATTGGTGGCGATAGGTTTGCCGGCAGAAATTGAATCAAAAAATTTATTCTGTGCCCCATGTATCCACAACGCGCTTGGACCCCCAAAAGTAGCTACAGTAAAGGTTGAAACGCTCATCCACTTGGAAACTTCAAATTTTGAAACATGGCCATAGAAGTATATGAATTCATTCAACACGTTTAACTTCGTTGCATAATCTCGCAAGAAACTCAAATGCAAACCTTCACCAAAAATCACAAATCGGATATCGCTTTGAAAATTTTTTGATTCTAACGCCAAATCGACAAGATATTTTAGGTCATTCGCTGTGCTTATTGCACCCGCATACACAATGATCTTTTTATCCTTTAATTCTTTAGGTAACCATGAAGTATCAAAATTTTCTTGTTGATTAAAAATGGAGTTGTCGCATCCCTGGGTTATGCAAGTAACTTTATTTTCGGGAATTCCTTTCTCAATTACATTCTCACGCATGGTCGGAGAAATCGTAATTATGTGGCTCGAGAATCGATAGGCAGCCTTCTCCAAAATTTGCGCTACTCGAATCAATGATTTGGAACGAAGCACACCCATTGCTATCGGGACATCTGGCCATAGATCTCGAACTTCAAAAACATAATTTACTCTTCTGATTATTTTGCAGTAAATCGCGGGCAGACAAATCGTTAATGGTGTACTAGTAGCATATATTGCGTCTGGATTGAGGCGACTAGCCTTGAACGCACTTAGAACAGCAAATTTAATGAAAGAGAAAATTCTTTTTCTAAATCCGAAGGAATTGTCATACCGGCTAGATATGTAATGAACTTTTATACCATCCACTACCGTGCTTGGAATTTTGGCTGCGCCAATTCTCGATGTGATGATGTGTACATCATGACCCTTGATAACCCATTGTTTTGCAAATTCATACGAACGTGTACCACCTCCCATTTCTGGAGTGCGAAAATGCTGATGCAAGTAAACAATCTTCAATTATTTCAGCTCGAGTTCTGTAATTTGTTTGATTATGTAATCAACTTCGGCATTGGTTAGCATTTCATGAACTGGAATGCTCAAAATTCTGTCTGCCATAAAGGCTGCATGAAAGTCTTTACATGCCGCGCCATGTTGCAATTTATATGCATCTAGCAGAGGAATTGCTTTTGGGTAAACAACAGAAGTGGTTATGCCAGCACTTTTAAGAACTTCAACTACGCGGGACCTTTGATTGCACTCGCCAACAAATTGATGATAGGTGTGGTTCTCAATGGAAAATACTGGCAAAGGAATGAAATGAGCATTCCTATGGAATGCTTCATGGTATTTCCTGGCGATTTCTTGGCGTCTACGAATCCAGGTGTTTAACTGCTTCAATTTAACGCTTAACACCGAGGCCTGTATTGAATCCAGCCGCGAGTTTCTTCCTTCAAATTCATGGTCGTATTTCGTTTCTCTTCCATGATTTGCAATCATTCGGCACTTCTTCGCTAATGTCTTTGAATTTGTTGTAATGGCACCTGCATCACCAATAGCTCCAAGATTCTTTCCTGGATAAAAACTGAAAGCTGCAAGATCTCCAAAACTTCCAACATTTTTTCCTTCGAACGTGGTTCCTGCAGCCTGAGCACAGTCCTCAATAATAAAAAGGCCTTTTTGATTTGCTATTTCCAAAACTCTCGTAAGATTTGCAGCTTGTCCATACAGATGGACAACAATTATTGCCTTGGTCTTTAAATTTATCTTTGATCCTAGTTTTTCTGGATCGATATTCATGAACTGATCAACATCTGCAAACCTAACAATGTGTCCTGAGCGTGTGACGGCCTCAGCTGTTGCTATGAAGCTCATGGCGGGAACGATAATCTCACTTCCAGGCGGTAAATCAAGAGATTCGATTGCTATTTCAAGAGCATCGGTTCCATTTCCTGTTCCAATACAATTCTCAACTCCAATAAACCGAGCAAATTCTTCCTCAAAATTTGTAACCGCCTCACCTCCGATGAATACCCCATTTGTTAGCTGGGTTTGGATTGCATTGTTTATTTCAATCTCGAGGGATCTGTTTTGAGCAACCAAATCAGCCATAGAAATATTCATTGCGATCCCTTGGTTATCAATTTTGCTGGAACACCCGTATATTTCCCGGGCTGTGTAATGTTTTTTGTGACTACTGAACCCGCGCCAATTACAACATCATCACAGATTTTTACAGGTAAAATTGTCGAATTACTCCCAATCAAAACGTTATTGCCAACAAATGTATCACTCCACTTTGATTGATCGCCCATTGCCCTGCCGTTTGTCCATTTGTCATTGACAAACATCACGCCATGACCAATGAAACAATCACTTCCGATTGTGACCCCAGAACAGATAAAACTGTGAGATTGGATTCTGGATCTGATCCCAACAAATACATTACTCTGGATTTCAACAAAGGGACCTACGAACACATCATCAGAAAGTTCGCACCCGTACAAATTAGAAGGCTCTATAACAGTTACATTTTCACCAAATTTGACGTTCAACACCTCAGCTCGCCTTCTAATGTACATATTCAACCTAAAATCGAATCAGGATCATTGAGTGGAAGAAAAATTTCTTTGTTTTCTTCAATTGATTGATAAATTGCGATAAGCAGTTCTAAGCTTCTTTTTCCTTCTTCTCCATTTACTATCAATCCGATATCCTGCCCTACGCCCTCCAGCACTGCCCTGTAAAAAGCTTTATGACCGAGACCGTATACATCCATTGGATTGTTCGAAAATTCTTCAAGCTCAATTCCCTTTAGGGTTTCATCGCTAAACTCCCATGTCTTCAATTCATTCATCGCAAATCCGCTAACTTCAACCGTGCCTTTGCTTCCAAGAATTGAAATTGAACCTTCGAGATCTGTTGGTCTAGTTGCAGTCGTTGCCTCGACAATGCCAAGCGCACCACTTTCAAATTTAATCACGGCAACCGCAGTATCTTCGGCTTCGATTTGGGCCAGTGACTGTCTTGAATATGCGAATACAGATTTCGGCTCTCCTAACATCCACAGCAACATATCGATGTGGTGAATTGCTTGATTTGCAAGAACTCCGCCATCAAGCGCCCATGTGCCTCTCCATGCATCTGCTTCATAATACTCTTGCGTGCGGCACCAACGAACACGAACCGTACCTAATGTAATTCTACCGAGTCGACCTTCACTAAGGGCTTGCCGTAGTTTAAGAATAGGAGGATTAAATCTATTTTGCTTTACTACATATAGCTTAATTCTAGCTTTGGTGCATTCTTTAATCATTTTATCTGCATCTATGATTTTTAGTGACATTGGCTTTTCCACAATTATGTCACTTCCATACTTTACCAACCTCAGTACATGTGATGCGTGGTTGCCACTTTCCGTCAAAACTGCTACAAAATCTGGCTTCGTATCTAACATCATTTGGTCCATATCAAGATACCCCGGAACCGAATATTTCAGGGAAAAAGCCTGGACTCGACTTTCCAAAAGGTCACAAACTGCGACCAACTTCAAACCAAATTCCTCAGATTTTGAAACTATATCAGCATGTCTCTGTGCAATTCGTCCACACCCAACTAGCGCAATTGTTTTCAAAATTGATCCCCCCAAGGATGTATTCGCAAAATACTTTTTTCTTTCTGAACCATCGTGAATTATTTACTCTCCGTTGAGTTGTTTTTATTAATCTCAATCCGCGGATCAAGTCGATTAAGTTCAAATATTGCTTTGTCTTCTCGATCTGTTCCCATGAAAAGTTTTTGGTAAGTCTGCCATAAGAAGTAATCGTCAGGGTAGATTTCTACTGCTTTAACTATCGCGCGCTTTGCCAACTCCACTTGCTCAGAATTCATTAGGATCTGAATTCCGAATCGCACTCTTGCCCGATCTTCAGGCCAATCAAAAAGAGAACTTTCAAGCTCTATGGGATTGCCTTGCTCGATTGCAGATTTAAACTTTTCAGATGAATTAGTTGGCGGTAGTAAAGTCAGGCCAATAGCCAAAATCGCTAAGATGAATTTAAAAATTGACTTGGAGTTCTGCTGCGTAACTACCGAGCTCTTCGCCCGACCTGTTTTGGGTGCGTTTTGGACTTGATTTTCAATTGGATAACCAAGAATTAGTCCCATAAGGATCCAACCCCAAATAGCAAGTCCAATTTGATTGATGCTAATAATTCCTTGTGCCAGAAAAGCCACAAAGACTGAGATTAGAAGTGAAGCATTCTTTGTTGAATCTCCTGAAGTTTTGTAAATTGAGGTTATTTGCTTAATTGTTGCAAAAATCAAAATAAAAAAACTTATAACAAGAATCAGACCGCCTGTTGCATAATAATCGATATAGATGTTGTGAGAAACATCTGTCACTCTGTTTGGATCCCAGAGAAATGCTTGTTCGGGTCTGCATCTCCGATACCAATCGCCATACCCATCAAACCCAACTCCAAAAAATGGAGATTGATTGCCTGTACAGATTCCAGAAAGCCAATAGTAGATTCTTACCCTTACGGCACCAATTTCACCCAATTGTGACATTGGCCCAAGTGAGAACATTCCTAAAAGTGTTGAAAAGAAGGCTACTAGGGTTGTGACCAGAGTTAAGCCCTTCAATCGCAAACTTAGCCTCGCCTGAATGTGAGAATAAAAAATCACCAGACAACCAATTGCTAGTGACCAAAACCCTTGTGCAGATTTTGTCACATATATTAAGAAGCAAATTGAAATTAGATAGCCCAGAAAAAATAGTTTGCTTGGTAAATCTCGAGCCTGGTAAAGGAGGGTCCAAGCGCACGCAATTCCAATGAATGAAAGAATGACGGAGTTGAAATTAGGGTTTCCAAATGTACCAATCGGCATTTGATTATAAATATTTGCTAGATTTGAAAAGTCATATCCAAAGTATTGCAAACATGAATATGGTACAAGAACTAATCCGACAGCAAGGATAACTTTTCTTACTTTGTCCGCGAACTCAGCTGTTGATACTCGCATTGATTGTAGCGTTAAAAAGGCAAAACAGAGCAATGTCACGAATCCTTGATTTCTACCCTGGGTGCCATAGATTTTCTGGCTTAATGGATCCGCACTCAAAACAAATGTGACGCATAGGCTAAAGATCCACAGCCCTGTTCCGAAGTAAATCCACTTACTACTAGAAATGTCTTTTGGGTGAAATCTCTCAAAGTACAGAAATGAAATAGCGGTAAAGAATAGTAAAAATGTCATTTTTGGAAAATTGTACGGGTCAAGCCCTATGAATGGATTGAAGTACAAAGTAGTAAAGAACAATTGCATCAATATCAAATACTGCAATTTAACGTTTCTTGTTTTTACCCTCACTTCCATAGAATTATGATGCCACAACCCCTTCTGCGCATAGGGATTTGACCCAAGAATTGCTGCGGGTGACTAGAGAAAAGCGTCAAATTTCTATAAAAACGAATCAAATTCGCGGCTTTTGTCTCTTTGAAACTGAGTGCGAGCCTCTTTGACTCTGTTCAACATTTAAAAAAACCGGTTCCGTATATCGAAGTGAAAAAGACCCTCTCATGACATATGAGAAGGCATTTTTTACCCAAAGCCGACCGGGGGAAATTCCCTCGATCGACTAATCGAAAGGAAACAAATGTCTACAAAGACAACTTTCAAGCGCGTAGCGCTTGTAGCAGTTGCATCTCTGGGCTTTGGTGTTCTAACTTCGGTAGCTCCAGCGTCTGCAGCAGTAGTTGCAGCAACTGGCGTAACCGCGGCAACACCTGGACCATTGCGTGTGGGACAAGCGACAACTGTTCGCTTTGCAATCACACACGCTGCAGCTGCAGCAGGAACTGACACTATGACAGTTACCGCAACACTTTCATCAAAGCCAGACCTATCTGTTGCGACAGATGTTGTGGATCTAAATGCTGGTGGCGCATCTTCTGTCACAATTGCCCGCCTTGGAAATAAATTTGAGAACGGTACTTTTGCAAGTAATCCATCTGCATCAGCGACTAAATCAACAGGCGTAATGGCAGTGGCGACAACGGATGCAACAACCAACTACGTTGACGTTGTTATTACTCCAGATGTTGCTGGTACTTACACACTTCTATTGTCAACAGGTAACTCAACATTTACCGCTGGCGACAAGAATGCTGTTGTTACTATGACAACTGCAGGAGCTCCTGCAACCGCTGCAATCTCATCAATTGGTTCAACAATTGCTGTTGGCGGTTCAACTGGATCAGTTCTAAAGATCACTCTTAAGGATGCTGCAGGCAATGCAACAAAGCTTGCTGCAAACGAGACAATTGATCTTGCAGTAACTACAGGTGATGCTCTATTCGTAACAGGTGGACTAGCAACAGTCTCACTTGGTACAAGTGATTTCGCTACAGGAACTGCTTGGACTAACATCAAGAACGCAACGGCAGCAAATGCTTCTGTTGTAACTTTGACTGGTGGCGGCGTTCTTGGGTCAACATCGACTCTCACAACAACACTTGCAATTTCATCTTCAGTAGCAGCAAACGTGGCTACTGGACCTGCTGCTGTATGGCAACAGGGAACAGGTGTTGCAACGACTGGATTTGCTTTGACGACAACTACATTGAAGGTTTCTTCAACAGCAACTTCACAGTCAATTGGAGTTAAGTCTCTAACTGCTAACGGTACAGCTGGTGAAACAACTGCAACTGCAGCAGACACCATCATTCTTACTGTAACTGACACCACTGGTGCAATTACAGGTAAGGAAGGCGCTGCTTATCAGGCACTAGTTACTCAAGCAGGCGGCGGTGCAACAATTTCTAGCGCACTAACAGTTACTGCAACTCTTGGTGCAGTTTCTGGAACAACAGGAACTTCACACACATACACAGTTGCTGCAGCAGGAATTACTGTTACAGCTGGAGCTTTGACTGTGTCAGCTGAGACTCCAGCTTCAACTACAACTGGTGCAATTTCTCCAGCTATTGTGAATGCTGCTACTGGTTCAACAATGACATTTACTTCAAAGATTGTTGATCAGTTCGGTGTTGCATTCCCAGGAGCTGCTGTAACAGCAACTGTCACTGCTGGCCGTAACGCTGGCAAGACTCTTGCAATGGTTTCAGATGCATCTGGTTTCGTGTCATACACATTGACTGATACTGGAACAACTGGTACTTCGGACACTGTTTCATTTGCAGGCGGAACAACTGTTACTGCAACTGTTAACTACGGTGTAGCAACAGTTTCAACAGCAACCATCACAGGTGGAAACACCACAGCTGGCGTTACAGATGTAACAAAGACTGAAAGAGACATTAACGCTGGCGATGGAGCAAATCTGTCAACATACGGCTTTACTGTCACTGTTAAGGACGCTACTGGAGGCCTACTAACAGGTCTACCAGTAGCATGGACAGTATCTGATGCAACCAAGCTTGCAGTTACTTCAATTACTGCAAACGGTTACACAGGTGCAGCAGGTACACACACAGCACAGGTATACGGTTGGGTAGCTGGTACATACACAGTTACAGCAACTGTTGGCGGAAAGACAGCAACAGCTGAGGTTACATTTGCACAAACAGCAGCTGGAGAAGAGCGCACAGTCTCTGCAACAGTTTCTGGTCCAATGGTGACTGCAAAGGTTGTTGATCGTTTCGGTAACCCAGTTCCTGGTGTAACTGTTTACGCTACAAAGACTGGAACAGGCTACTTTGGCTCAGGAGTTACACGTACTTCTGGTGCAACAGCAGCAAACGGAACAGTTGAGTTCGTTGTAGCTGGAGGATCTGCAGATGTAACAGTCTCAACGATCAACCCAGCTTCAGCAGCAGGTGCATTTGGTTCAGGTCAGACATCTGCGCCAAAGGGATACCTTGCTAACTCAACAACAGCGGCTGGACTTGCACTTCTTGCAATCACAGCTTCAAAGGCTGGAACAGCAAACACTGTTGAAACAGGCGTTGGCGCATCATTTGATGCTGCTGGTGTTGCTTCAGCAACAGTTTCTGTTGATATCCCAGACACAGCTCAAGCAGCTTCAGATGCAGCAGCAGAGGCAACTGATGCAGCAAATGCAGCAACTGATGCAGCTAACGCTGCAGCAGAGGCAGCAGATGCAGCAACAGCTGCAGCACAAGATGCTGCAGATGCAGTAGCTGCTCTATCTACTCAGGTTTCAGAGATGGTGAATGCTCTCAAGAAGCAGATCACAGCTCTAACAAACCTAGTAATCAAGATCCAGAAGAAGGTACGTGCTTAATTAGCACGGATCTTTAGAAGGATTTAACTCTTAGGAGTTAGCTCTAGTCCGGAACCCGGTTCTCTCGCAAGAGGGGGCCGGGTTTCGGCATTTATGTCACTAAATCTTTAGGCGAAGTAAGGCTGCAGCGCTATCTATTTCCTCATCCAGCACCTGAGTATAGATATTCATGGTTATTCTCGAATCAGAATGCCCAAGCAGCCTCTGTGCAGTTGTTACGTGTATTCCTTGCTGCTTCAACAAATAGGCATAGGTGTGGCGCAAGGAGTGAATACAAACCCCATAGGGATCTAAAACATTACGAAGGGTTTTAGGGGATCTGGGGAACTCCTTGAACTCAGTCAACTGAGGGACGACTCTCACGCTTGATTTGCTTTTTGTCTCACCATGAATTGATTTAGTAACTGAAATACGGCCATCATTGAAATCTGACGGCGTGAGGGCAAGAGCTTCAGACCATCGCAAGCCATGTGCGGCGAGAAACCTTATTTGGCAGCCATACTTTCCGAAATCTGCCTCTTTGACTTCTTCCCATCTTAAAAACTTCCTTGGGATGTTTCTGATTGGTTTAGTTCGCACACCAAGAGTTGGTGAAGCCTCTAAGTGTCCATAATCGATGGCTTCTCTAAATACAGTTTTTAGCGCAGCCAAGGTTTTTGCTGCAATCGGTGGATCAAGTTCTTGTACTATTGCCTGAATATCATTCTTGGTTAAGGACACAAGTGCGGCCCCACCATATTTCGGAAAGACATGACAATTTAAGGCTGATAAATAATCTCTTCTTGTTTTCTCACGAATTGCAAGAACACCAATAACCTCGAGCGCAAAGATTGCTAAATGCACTGATTCTCCTATTGATTTCTTATCGAAATTAATAGGAATTAGCTCTACAAGAATTCTACACAACTAAAGTCATATTCACAATTCATTTCGTTGCCTCCAAAATACATTCGTTTTTTATCCAGAAAATACCCAATTTTCTTTGTAAAAATCCCCAGCAATTTTTTTGCCGAATAAACCGGTTAGTTCCCAAAAGAACTAACCGGTTTTTAAATGTTCGTAGGTACCGAATCTCGGCTCTCCCATTCAAGAGAACCGAGATTCGGACCATACCTAACCCCTAAGAGTTAGTACCTTCCGAAGTTTTGCTAACTAATCCATGGAGGATTTATTAAGCACGTACCTTCTTCTGGATCTTGATTACTAGGTTTGTTAGAGATGTGATCTGACGCTTCAGAGCGTTGACCATAGCTTCAACAGATGTTGCAAGTGCTGCTACTGCATCAGCTGCATCTTGTGCCGCTGCTGTTGCTGCATCTGCTGCTTCTGCTGCAGCGTTAGCTGCATCAGTTGCTGCATTTGCTGCATCAGTTGCTTCTGCTGCAGCATCTGCTGCTGCTTCTGCTGCAGCCTGTGAAGGCCCACCAGTGATGGTTACAGCCCGTGTGATTGTCACATTCTGCAAAGCAGTAGCTAGTGGTGATCCAGCTTCTGTGGTTGCAGAGAATGTAACTGTTCCAGGAATTAGAGGTGCGAAGTAATCAGTCGCGTACGCTCCTGCACTGATTGCCAGTGCTGACAATGGGATCGCAGTTCCTGTGAGTGCCTGGTTTACGCTGAACTTTGCAAGAATGTCATATCCTGCATCACGTGCACCAAGAAGATTTCCGTCGGCATCCTTTGCAACAAGTGACAATTTAATTTTCTCACCTGGAGCATATTCAGACTTGTCTGTCGTCAATTCCAAGGTCGCAATTGTTGTCTTTGTGACTCGGAAGCTCAATGTTGGTGAGTTTGTTGTTGTCGAACCTGGAGCGATTGTCAAAGTAGCTGTTCCTACTCCAATTCCTGTAACCGCACATAGGTAAGCGCCCAAAGGAGCCCCGACAAGTGCGCGATCTGCAGCAGACATAGGTGATGCTGCACATGAAACATTGTTTGACAACACTGTTGGATCGCTTGATGAAGAAGTTACAGTTGTGTAAGCAACTGGATTCGAGTTGGAGTCAACCGCTTGGACCCAGAAAGCAGCAGCTGTAGCTGCGGCAGTTATGTGTGGCTCAAGGTTGCCAACAGTGACTGTTCTTGCAGACCCTGTAAATACGAGAGTCTGAGTTCCAATTACCGTTGTACCCCAGCTTACTGTCACAGTTGCTGTACCGGAAGTTCCATCACTGTAGGTGTAGAAATCTGTTTCACCAGCAGTAATTTCTGTGCTTGTCCATGGTAGTGCTAGAACACGCGCTAGACCTGTACCGTTACTTGCAAGGCTGATGAAACCAGGGCCAGTGATAGTAACTGAGACAGGTGCAGTTGTTGCTGCAGGCATTAGATTGTTAAGCGTATCTTTACCTACGACATCAACTCTTGTCTTAAAGGTTGTTGAAGCAGTAGCGGTGTGAGATGTTGCAGCAGCTGTTGTATTTGTAGCAGCAGTTGCATCAGCGTCGGCTACGTTTCCAAGAACTGAGCTGTTTGCTGTTGAAATAACACCAGATGAACGAGAAGCAGCAACATTGATTGTCACTGTTGCTGATGCAGTTGAAGAATAAATTCCACTACTTGCAGCAGTTTCGCGGAAAATTCGAACAGTTGCAGTACCAACTACAGGTGTTGCAATCGTTACGATAGTTGTATTGGCGTTATTTCCTGATTGTGCAGTCTGGGAAGGAATTGTCAAAGAGGTTGGATTTGTTCCAGCCGCCAATGTCCCACTTGCAGTTGTTCCATCATTTAGTGTTGAAGTAACAATTGATGATGATGCGCCATCTACAACAATCAAAGAACGTACAGTTGTTGAAGGGAATGCACGCACCTGGACAGTGTTTGCAACGCCAGCAACTGCATTAACTACAGAGTTATTTGATGGAAGTCCACCGTCTCCTCTTTCACCAACAAGAGTCGCGCCATTTGGTGCTGCAAGGTATGCATAGATGAATGCTGTGGCAGTTCCTGAAGATCCGCCACCGGAGAGAGTGATAGTAACTTGATAAACTCCTGGAACGTCTGGGATTAGTCGAACTGTTCCAGCTACTACTACGTCTGATGTTGGAGCAACATAAGCTGACGTTGTAGTTCCGGTCAGAACTGCTGTTCCACCACTTGTTCCGCTATCAGCATTTCCACCACTGAGCGCACCAGTACCGAGTGCAGTCGTTGCAGTTGAAGTGTCTAGAACAGAGTCGGTTCCAGCTCCAGCTCCATCTCTGTCACCCTTAGCAACTGTTGAAGTTGCAGGTCTTGTGATTGAAACAGTTGCAATGTTTGTTGAGCCCCAAGCTTCAGATGCAGCCAATCCTGTTGCTGTGAATCCAACAGTAGTTGAAGCAATTGATCCCACGGCTACAGTCTGAGCTGCAGTTCCAACGGTTGGTAAAGTCAAGTTGGGGTTGGCGCCAGCATTTGAAGGCACAACCGACAACAGACCAAAGCCCAACGCAGCAACTGCTACAAGCGCGATGCGCTTGAAAGTTGTCTTTGTAGACATTTGTTTCCTTTCGATTAGTCGATCGAGGGAATTTCCCCCGGTCGGCTTTAGGTAAAAATGCCTTCTCATATGTCATGAGAGGGTCTTTTTCACCCGATTCGATGAATCGCACGTGCTGATTCACCAAATTCCCCACCGTGTATCCGGACGCGGCGAGGAAACCTATTTAGTTTTTGTTC
>WLEB01000016.1 GCA_009704505.1 Actinomycetota bacterium
ATAGCGCAATGAAACCCGCTCGGTTTTGGCTAAACAATTTGCTTAGCCCGTCGCACTGAAATTCATCTACCGATTTAACGGACCGAGATGATTCACCAACCAAAAGGTTAGGCAGTGCTGAGATGTCACCACCGATTCGAACCCTTTTACAAGTTCGAAATCAACTAGTGCAGGGCAAATCCTACCTGAGCTCTGAGCGTGAAATTACCGCCCGATTATGCGTAAAAGCGCCCACCAGGTGATCCGAAAAACAGCCTCTACTGCAATCGCAACAGACATCTTGCTCTGACCATGGGTGCGCTCAACAAAATTAATTGGAATCTCAGCTACAGAGCCACCGCTGGCCACTGCGCGTCTAACCATCTCTATTTGAAAGCAATAGCCCTCACTCTTTATTGTGGAAAGATCCATCTTTTTCAACAAAGCGGTTTCATATATTCGAAATCCAGAAGTGACATCTTTTACTTTAAGTCCAAGCATTACCTTGGCATAACGATTGGCGCTTCGAGACAGATACTCGCGAGCCCTGTTCCAATTAGTAATTAATCCATCTTGAATCCAGCGAGATCCGATAAGTACATCGCTGCTGCCGATCCACTCCATCATGTTTATGAGATCACTTACCTGATGTGAACCATCTGCATCCATTTGGATGATGTATGTATACCCGCGAGCAATTCCGAGAGAAAAACCAGTGCGATAGGCATTACCTAAACCGAGCTTTGACTCGCGCTCCACTACTTCAACATTATGTCCTCTAACTACATCGGCTGTTCCATCCGGAGAGCCATCATCGATTACTAAAACATCAGCATCTAAACCCTTAAGGGCATCTAGTAGTTGGCCGATACTTTTTGCTTCGTTATAGGTTGGAATAACAACTAATGAAGATCTCATGCTCTAGGATGTGCCTGTTTGAAAGCTTTTTGAAGGCGTTCGGTAGAAACATGTGTGTAGATCTGTGTTGTTGCAAGAGATGCATGACCCAAGATTTCTTGAACTGTTCGAAGATCTGCTCCACCTTCAAGTAAGTGAGTTGCCGCAGAGTGGCGCAAAGCGTGTGGACCCATACGCTCTATACCTTCGATAGCAGATAGTGCTTCATAGACAACTGTCCGCACTGTTCGCTGGTCGATTCGTTTACCCCTAGCACCAATGAACACAGCATCGCCAGATTGTGATCGTGCAATCTGATCTCTACCTTGCTTTAACCAGGACTTAAGAGCGCGAAGTGCTGGATTGCCAAATGGAATAGTGCGCTCTTTGTTGCCTTTACCCAACACACGAATTGTTTGTCGATCGTAATCTATATCATTGAAATCTAATCCGCAGAGCTCACCCACTCTGGCACCTGTTGCATAGAGCATTTCAACAATTGCAACATCGCGCAAAGACAAAGGAGTCTGTTCTTCACTAGCTCTTGTTGCAAGTGAATCCATCGCAGTTTTTGCCTCATCAATTTCAAGAACATCAGGCAATATTCGGTGCCCTTTTGGTGTTGCAAGGGTTGTGCCTACATCTTTGGCCAGGTAATTATTCTTAACTGCCCACTTTGTAAACAATCGAATAGAGGTTATTCGCCTAGATAGCGAAGTTCTGGCTCCACCTTTTATTTGTTGGTTTGCTAGCCAGGATCGAAGATGATTTAACTCTAACTGAGCAATCTCATCCACCTTTAATGTTTTAAGATGTGCAAGCAAGGACTCTAAATCGCCAATGTATGCACGAACTGTATGTACGGATAAATCGCGTTCAGATGTTAAATGGCGATTAAAGGCTTTCAGAATTTCTTGAAAGTTATCGCTCACAATGTTTTAGTTTACGCGGGCTTTCTGCCTTGTCGCATCAATCCGAAGGTAAGCGCGTCTTCTAGGGCCATTGCAGATGCTGCAATCACATTTTCATGCACCCCGACAGTGTTCCATTCGCCTTTGCCATCGCTAGTTTCGACAAGTACGCGAGTAACTGCCCCGGTTCCTAAACGTCCTTCAAGGATACGGACCTTGTAATCTGTAAGCTCTAGAACTTCTAACTCTGGATAAAGTTTTAACAATCCAGTACGCAATGCATTATCAAATGCGTTTACTGGGCCATTACCCAAACCATTACATGTGATTTCTTGTCCCATGGCAGTCACAGTTACCTCTGCCTTAGTAACAATTGATTGATCAGATACACGCTCAACGGATGTAATCCAATGATTAATTGTGAAAAATGATGGTCGTTTACCAGCTATTTCTTCATGAACTAAGAGTTCAAAAGATGCATCAGCTGCTTCAAATGTGAACCCTCGAGACTCCATCTCTTTAACTCGGTCCACAATTCGACCGATTAACTCTTTGTCTCCACCCAGATCAACACCGAGTTCTTGAGACTTTAACTCAATTGATGCACGACCTGCCATGTCAGAGACCAACATGCGCATGTCATTTCCAACAGATGATGGATCCTCATGTTGGTAAAGGGATGGATCTACTTTGATTGCACTGGCATGTAGCCCGGCTTTGTGGGCAAATGCTGAAACACCAACATATGGCTGGCGCGCACTAGGAGCAACATTGGTTACCTCTGCAACTGCGTGCGAGATTCTAAAAGCCTCTTGTAAAGCGTTAGGAGGAAGTACTAACTGCTTCTTCTTTAATTCTAGATTGGCGATGATCGTAACAAGGTCTGCATTTCCTGTGCGCTCACCATAACCATTGAGTGTTCCTTGAACATGTGTTGCACCAGCTGCAATTGCAGCCATTGAGTTTGCAACTGCGCACCCTGTGTCATTGTGGCAATGGATTCCAAGACGGGCAGAACTTGCATTTAAAACATCATGTACAACCTGGGAAAGTTCATCAGGCAGCATTCCCCCATTGGTATCGCACAGTGCAATGACATCTGCTCCTGCTTCTGCTGCAACACGAACAACTTCCAACGCATATGCGCGGTTGTGGCGATAACCATCAAAGAAGTGCTCAGCATCCAAAAATACACGTTGACCTTCTTGGCGAAGGTGAGTGACGGAGTCGCGAATCATTGCAAGATTTTCATCCAGAGTTGTTTTAAGAGCTAAATCAACGTGGCGATCAAAAGCCTTAGCAACTAACGTAACAGCAGGAGCGCCACTATCTCTTAACGCACCAAGTAGTACATCATCTGCAGCCTTAGCATTTGGCCGGCGAGTTGCACCGAATGCAACAAATGTTGCGTTCTTTAGCTTTAACTCTTTTTTTGCCAAGGCAAAGAACTCTGTATCTTTTGGATTGGCCCCTGGCCATCCACCTTCGATGAAACCGACGCCAAGTTCATCTAAATGGCGCGCGATATTTAGCTTGTCATGAACAGAAAGGTTTAATCCCTCTTGCTGGGCGCCATCACGCAAAGTGGTGTCATAGATATGAAAACTGTCGTTGATTGGCATTACTTGATCGCACTCATCCAGTTGTGCTTATCTTCTAAAGTGCCATGCTGAATTCCAAGTAAGTGGTTTCTAATTTGCATCGTGATTGGTCCTGGTTGTCCATCGCCAGTTACCCAAGTTCCCATAGCTGATTTTGCCTGACCAACTGGAGATACAACAGCAGCTGTACCGCAGGCAAAAATCTCTGTTATCTCTCCACTTGTTACGCCATCTCGCCAATCATCGATCGAGAGCATGACCTCTTCAACTTTATAACCAAGATCAACAGCCACAGAAAGTATGGAATCGCGGGTAATTCCAGGCAATAAAGTTCCAGTTAACTTTGGAGTAATCACTGTTGCATCGGCGCCTTTACCTTTAACAAAGTAAAGGTTCATGCCACCCATCTCTTCAATCCACTTTCGCTCTTTTGCGTCAATCCAAACTACTTGATCGCATCCTTCTTTAGCTGCAGCTTTTTGTGCAACAAGTGAGGCTGCATAGTTTCCACCACACTTTGCTTCACCGGTTCCACCTTGAGCAGCACGCACATACTCAGTTGAAATCCAAACTGAAACTGCCTTTGATGGGTCAAAATAAGCACCCGCTGGTGTTGCAATTAAAAGATATGTTGCTTTATTTGTTGGTCGAACACCAAGTCCAACTTCAGTTGCAATCATAAAAGGTCGGATATACAGCGACTCTCCCACTTTATTGGGAACCCAGCCATCATCTTGTTTCACGAGGGTTTCAACTGTTTCCATGAAAAGATCAATCGGCATTTCAGGTAGCGCTAATCTCCTGGCAGAGTTTGCAAAACGCTTTGCATTCTCTCGTGGACGAAATAGTTCAATTGATCCATCTGGCTGACGATATGCCTTCATACCTTCGAATATCTCTTGTCCGTAGTGAAAAACCGCTGTTGCAGGATCAAGAGTTATAGGACCGTATGGAATTAACTCTGGCTCTGCCCATCCATCTTTTTCACTCCAGTCACACCTGACCATGTGATCGGTGTAGTACTTGCCAAATCCACCTTCGGCAACGAGTGCGTTGCGTGTTGCATCATCTTTGGCATGCGGGTTAAGAGTTATCTTCATGATCACAAAGCGCCAGCTAGCGCATCTCCAACTTGAGTTGTACTTCTCTTTGCATCACCACGTGTAGCAAGATCCGCGGCAACAACTCGCTCTACATCTCGAGCTGCATCTGCAAATCCAAGATGATCCAACATCATTGCAACTGACATAACTGTTGCAGTTGGGTCAGCTAAATTCTTTCCTGCGATATCTGGGGCCGAACCATGCACTGGCTCAAACATTGATGGAAATGCACCTGTTGGATTGATATTGCCAGATGCAGCAAGGCCTATTCCGCCACAGATTGCAGCAGCGATATCGGTCAAAATATCTCCAAATAAGTTATCTGTAACTACAACATCAAAGCGCTCTGGATTAGTAACAAAGAACATTGAAGCAGCATCTACGTGTAAATAATCAGTAGAGATCTTTGGGTATTCCTTGGCAACATCTTCAAATGTACGTGTCCATAATCCACCTGCGCGAGTTAGCACATTGTTCTTGTGAACCAAAGTTAACTTCTTGCGATCTCGCTTTGATGCTCTTTCGAAAGCATCACGAATAACTCGCTCTGCGCCCCTACGTGTATTTAGGCTTTCTTCCGTTGCAATTTCATTTTCGGTGCCATGAGCCAAAACTCCACCTGCACCAACGTATGGTCCTTCTGTTCCTTCGCGCACCACGACGAAATCAATGGGAGCTTTAGTTGCTAATGGCCCTGTTACACCAGGCATCAATTTTGCCGGGCGTAAGTTAATGTAGTGATCAAAGGCAAAACGAATCTTAAGTAAAAGTCCACGCTCTAGTACTCCACTAGGAACAGTTGGATCACCAACAGCGCCAAGTAAAATCACATCAGCTTTTGCAAGCTCGGCCAAAGTCGAATCTGGCAGTACTTCACCTGTGCGATGCCAAAACGCTGCACCAAGATCATAAGAAGTCTTTTTAAACTCAACTCCATACTTTTTTGCTACAACATCTAGAACCTTTAATCCTTCATTGACAACTTCAGGACCAATACCATCGCCAGCGATGACAGCTAGATTTATCGTTTTCATTAGCCCACCAAAGTCACAGAGCGAACGAGTTCGGCTCCAGTCTCTTTCTTAACAGTAGAAAGTAGATCATCGCTGATTTGAGAGTCCACAGTGATAGCCATCAACGCGCTTCCTCCGGCTGAACTTCGTGCAACTTGCATTCCAGCAATGTTGATTCCAGCTTTTCCTAGAGCATTTCCTACTGCGCCTACAACACCTGGCTTATCCACATAACGAAGGAACAAAAGGTTTTCAGTTGGCGCAAGATCTAAGTCGAATGAATCAATAGCAATTATCTTTTCATCCTTGCGAATTCCAACAAGTGTTCCATCTACAGTAACAAACTTTCCATCGGCAAGTGCCGCACGCAGAGAGATCATGTTTCGATATTCAGGACTTTCTGGATCCGTTGATACTGCAGAAGTTAATCCGCGCTCTGCTGCAAGTGCTGGTGCATTTACATATGTCACGTCATTAACACCACAGGCTAGGAGTGCGCCTTTAAGTGCACTAGTCGCAAGTATTGTCGAGTCGTGCCCTGAGATTTCACCTCGTACGGAGATATCCATGCTGACAGGTGCTTCTCCAGCAAATGCAGTTGCAATCTGTGCCATTTTTTCGACAAGCGGCAAACTTGGGCGAATATCTTCGTGAATTTCTCCACCCTTTACATTGACTGCATCAGGAACTAACTCCCCTGCTAATGCTTTACGCACTGAAACAGCAACAGCAATTCCTGCTCGCTCTTGTGCTTCATCCGTTGATGCACCTAAGTGTGGAGTTGCCACAACTTGATCCAAAGTAAACAAAGGTGAATCAGTACATGGTTCTGTTGAGTACACATCTATTCCTGCGCCAGCCACACGACCTTGAGTAATTGCATCAAATAGCGCGGTTTCATCTAATACTCCGCCTCGGGCAGCGTTAATGATTCGAACAGATGGCTTAACTTTTTTAAGCGCATCGACACCAATTAAATTTGCAGTCTCTTTTGTCTTTGGTAAGTGTATTGTTATGAAGTCAGAAACTTTTAGAAGTTCATCTAGTTCGACTAAACGAACGCCCAGTTGTGCAGCTCGCGCAGGTTGTAGGTATGGATCGTATGCAACAACATCCATTCCAAAGGCCTGCATGCGGTTTGCTACCAACTGACCAATACGGCCAAAGCCAACGATTCCAAGAGTTTTTTCAAAAAGCTCAGCTCCGGTGTATTTAGAGCGAGCCCACTTTCCATTTCTCAGAGCAGCATGTGCTGGAGAGATAAAACGAGCAGAAGCCATCAATAGCGAGATAGCTAACTCTGCAGCAGAAACAATATTAGAAGTTGGGGCATTAACAACCATTACACCCGCTGCAGTTGCTGCAGGAATATCAACGTTATCTAATCCAACTCCGGCACGAGCAATAACTTTTAAACCTTTTGCTGCTGCAATTGCTTCTGCATCCATTTTGGTTGCAGAGCGAATCAGCACAGCGTCAACACCCTTTGCTAGAGCTGCAAGAAGTTCTGCTCGGTTTGCACCATCGCAGTTAACAACTTCAAAGTCAGGACCCAACGCTTCTAAAGTTGCTGGGCTGAGCTCTTCTGCAATTAAAACAATTGGTTTAGCCACGCGCTGCACTACCTTCTTTGTAATCGTCGCCCTTTGACTGCTTCATCCAAGAGAACATTTTGCGAAGTTCGCGACCAACACCTTCGATTGGATGAACTTCACCCTTTGCGCGCAACGCCTTGAATTCAGGGGCCCCTGCTTCTTGATCATCAATAAAGCGCTTTGCAAATGCTCCGCTTTGGATGTCGGCAAGTACAGCTTTCATGTTTTCCTTAACGTGTGGATCGATAACACGAGGACCTGAAACATAGTCACCAAATTCAGCTGTATCTGAAACTGACCAGCGCTGCTTTGCAATTCCACCTTCGTACATTAAATCAACAATCAATTTAAGTTCGTGCAGGCATTCAAAGTATGCAACCTCTGGCTGGTAACCAGCCTCTGTTAACGTCTCAAATCCATACATTACTAATTGAGATGCTCCGCCACAAAGAACTGATTGTTCACCGAATAGATCTGTTTCAGTCTCTTCTGTAAATGTTGTCAAAATTCCACCGGCACGAAGACCACCAATAGCTTTTGCATATGAAAGTGTTAAAGGCCAGGCATTTCCTGTTGAATCTTGTTCAACAGCAACAATTACCGGAACTCCGCGACCTGCAGCATATTCACGACGTACCAAGTGTCCTGGACCCTTTGGTGCAACCATGCAAACATCTACAGATGCTGTTGGCTTGATGTAACCGAAACGAATGTTGAATCCATGTCCAAAGAAGAGCGCATCGCCATCTTTTAAGTTAGGCAAAATTGATTCTGTGTAGATATGACGCTGCACGTGATCTGGTGCCAAAATCATAATGACAGTTGCTTCTTTTACTGCCTCTGCAACAGATACAACACGAAGGCCTTCGGCCTCTGCCTTAGCACGTGATGAAGAACCATCCTTTAAACCAACGCGCACATCAACACCACTGTCACGCAAATTAAGTGCGTGTGCATGTCCCTGTGATCCGTAACCAATGATCGCAACTTTGCGCCCCTGGATGATCGCTAAATCAGCATCCTCTTCGTGATACATCGTTGCTGCCACGGTATTTCTCCTTCTCGTTGATGTTTTTTGTTTACTAGTTCGTTTGGATAGTTAGTTTTGATTCTTAGTTCTGATAGTCAGCCTGTCCGCTCTTTGCGGTAGGAATACTTTGGACGCTAAGCGTACGCTCTGCCAGCGAACGGCTGCCACGCTCGATACCTACGAGGCCAGATTGAGCAAGCTCGCGGATCCCAAAACGCTCTAGGGCGTTAAGTAGGTCACTGATTTTGGCAGCATCACCTGTTGCCTCGATTGTTAGGGTCTCTGCAGACTCATCGACGATAACTGCGTCATAGGTTTCCAAAACGGCGTCAACATCGAAACGATTTTTGGATGTGGCAGAAATCTTCACCAGAATTAGCTCAGCCTGAACAGATTCACTTGGCTTTAACTCAGCAATATGAATCACATTAACCAATTTATCTAGCTGGCGAATAACCTGTTCTAATGAGTGACTCTCAACGTTAATCACTATTGTCATTCTGGAGATTGCTGGATTTTCTGTTGGTCCAACAGCTAATGAGTCAATGTTGTAAGCACGTCTAGAAAAAAGACCAGCAACACGGGCAAGTACTCCGGGTGAGTTCTCAACTAATACGGCAAGGGTGTGTTTGCTCATTAGAGTTCCTGTGAATCCCAGTCAGGCGCCATTTCACGGGCGATCATGATGTCATCATTTGATGTTCCTGCAGCAACCATTGGCCAGACCATCGCATCTTTAAATACTCTAAAGTCAACAACTACTGGTTGATCGTTAATTGAATTAGCTTTCTTAATAATGGAATCAACATCTTCTGGACGATCACAGGTTAGGCCGATGCAACCCATTGCATCTGCCAATTTAACAAAGTCTGGAACTCTCTTAGATTCAAGGCTGGTATTTGAATATCTGCCTTCATAGAACAACGTTTGCCACTGGCGAACCATGCCAAGAGATTCATTGTTGATGATGGCGACTTTGATTGGAATGTTGTTGAGGGCGCAGGTTACTAACTCTTGGTTAGTCATTTGGAAACAACCATCACCGTCGATTGCCCATACTGGCGTATCTGGTGCACCAACTTTTGCACCCATCGCTGCAGGGACTGCATAACCCATTGTTCCAAGTCCACCGGAGTTAAGCCATGTGCGTGGATTCTCATACTTAACAAACTGTGAAGCCCACATCTGATGTTGACCAACACCTGCAACATAAATTGCCTCAGGTCCAGTAATTGCGCTGAGTCTTTCAATTACATATTGCGGTGAAAGAGAACCATCTTTTGGTAAGTCATAGCCCAAAGGATAGGTGGCACGCAATTTATTCATAGATGCATTCCATGCAGAATAATCTGGAGCTTTCTTTGCAAACTCAGCCTTTACTGCAGGAATCAACGCCGCAATTGTTCTCTTTAAATCGCCGACAACAGGTACATCTGCAAAGCGATTCTTACCAATTTCAGCTGGATCAATATCTGCATGAATTACCTTTGCATTAACGGCAAATGTAGAAAGTTTTCCGGTAACACGATCATCAAAGCGTGCACCTAAAGTAATAAGTAGATCTGACTTTTGAAGAGCCGTTACAGCGCCAACTGTTCCGTGCATACCCGGCATTCCATAGTGCAAAGGATGACTATCAGGAAATGCACCACGGGCCATTAATGTTGTTACAACTGGGACTCCCAATAACTCAGCAAGTTGCAAAAGCTCTTTGCTTGCATTTGCCTTAATCGCACCGCCACCAACATAGAGAACAGGCTTTGATGATTGTGCAATCAAAGCTGCAGCATCAAGAATTGATTGATTAACTGGTTCTAACTGCGGGCGGTATCCAGGTAGAGATAACTCTTTTGGCCAAACAAAGTCGGTCTCTTTTTGTAATGCATCTTTTGCGATATCGACCAAAACAGGACCAGGACGACCTGAGCTTGCTATATAAAATGCTTCAGCGATTGCACGTGGGATCTGATCTGGATCTGTAATCAAGTAATTGTGCTTTGTAAATGGCATTGTGATTCCGCGAATATCTGCTTCTTGAAACGCATCAGTTCCGATTGCATTTGATGGAACCTGGCCAGTAATTGCAACCATAGGAACTGAATCCATGGCTGCATCTGCAAGTGGAGTTACAAGGTTGGTTGCACCTGGTCCAGATGTTGCAATACAAACTCCAACGCGACCTGTTACTTGGGCATATCCGGTTGCAGCATGACCTGCACCTTGTTCGTGACGAACTAAAATATGGCGAATAGAGCTATCAAAAATTGGATCGTAAGCAGGAAGAATTGCACCACCTGGAATTCCGAACATCACATCGACGCCGGCAGACTCAAGTGATTTAACGAGTGAACTTGCGCCACTCATCTTCTTGCTCATAACCAGCTCCTTTCCGTAACTCTTGTAGTGAAATGAAAAAACCCTCAGGTAACTGAGGGCGGCGCGAGATCAACGAAGGATCACGCGCTATTAAATCACCACCACAAATGTTGTGCTCATGTCCCTATTCTCCAATAAAGGCAGGGGTTTGGTCAAGAGATGAGATGGACATCTCATAATTCGGACCAAGAAGCCAGGGCAGCCAACGATTAGTCGAGTGTTATTCGCAGACCGCGCCCTTAGAGGCTGATCCCACAAGCTTTGTGAACTTTGCCAAAACACCTCGTGTGTATTTATGGGTTAGTGGCTTCCAGCCAACTTTTCGTTTTTCCAACTCATCAGCATCAACGAGCAAATCAAGAGTTCGCTTAACGGTATCGATTCGAACAATATCTCCATCTTTAATGAATGCAATTGGTCCACCATCGACAGCTTCAGGTGAAATGTGTCCAACACATAGCCCAGTTGAACCACCAGAAAAGCGACCATCAGTAAGTAGCAATGTAGATTTTCCAAGACCGGCACCTTTAATCGCACCAGTTACCATCAACATTTCGCGCATACCTGGGCCACCCTTCGGACCTTCGTATCGAATGACAACAACATCGCCGGCTTGAACCGTTCCATTTTCAACTGCGTCCATTGCCAACTGTTCACGATCAAATACGCGAGCAGGTCCTTCAAATTTTTCGATTCCGATTCCAGCAGTTTTGCATACTGCACCTTCTGGTGCCAACGTTCCGCCCAGAATTGTGATTCCAACATCTTTTGATAAAGGCTTTTCTGCAGAATGAACCACAACTCCATCTGGAAATGGTGGATTAATATCTGCAAGGTTTTCAGCCATCGTTTTTCCAGTAACGGTCAATGTGTCACCGTGTAAATATCCAGCATCAAGCAAAATCTTGAGGACTACAGGAATTCCGCCTACGCGATCAAGATCTGTCATAACAAACTTACCAAATGGCTTGAGATCGCCAAGTAATGGAACTTTGGCACCAATTCGGTTGAAATCTTCCAGCGTTAAATCAACTTCTGCCTCATGGGCAATAGCCAGTAAATGCAGAACGGCATTTGTTGAGCCACCTAGTGCCATCAAAATTGTTATCGCATTTTCAAATGCTTTCTTCGTCAAAATCATACGAGTTGTAATTCCAAGACGAATCAAATTAACAACAGCCTCACCTGATTTGATCGCATAAGCATCGCGCCTGCGATCAACTGCAGGAGGGGCGGCAGATCCAGGCAAAGAAAGACCGAGTGCTTCACCAATAGCTGCCATCGTATTAGCTGTATACATTCCACCACAAGCACCTTCACCTGGACAGATTGCGCGCTCTATTTGGTCAACGCGCTCTTTAGTAATGAGTCCACGCGCACATGCACCAACAGCTTCAAATGCATCAATAATCGTCACATCGTTGCCATCAACTTGTCCTGGCAAAGTTGAACCAGCGTAGACAAAAACACTTGCAACATCTAAACGTGCTGCAGCCATCATCATTCCAGGAAGTGATTTATCGCAACCAGCAAAAGTAACCATTCCATCAAATCGCTCTGCATTCATAACAGTTTCAACCGAGTCAGCGATGATTTCACGAGAGACCAATGAGAAGTGCATTCCTTCATGTCCCATTGAAATTCCATCAGAGACTGAGATCGTTCCAAACTGCATAGGGAAACCACCAGCCGCAAATACACCTTCTTTGGATGCTTTAGCTAAACGATCAAGTGACATATTGCATGGAGTGATTTCATTCCATGACGATGCAATTCCGATCTGAGGTTTCACCCAATCTTCATCACCCATACCCACTGCGCGAAGCATTCCGCGTTGCGGCGCTCTTTCCATTCCATCAGTTACAACACCAGAGCGAGGTTTCATCGTAGACATGAGATGATTCTACCCTCTTGAAAAGAAATCACTCAATCAAAAATGGAGCCTCTACGCTTTTGTGCGACCCATGGCTCCCTGCTACTTTCACAGTTTTTTGTTGGTGCACTCACTAGTTCTTCAAAGATCTATTGGCCAAGGTGACCAAGTAGGAGCTCTCGAACTCGAGCAGCATCTGCTTGGCCCTTTGTCTCTTTCATGACTGCACCAATTAACGCACCAGCAGCAGGGATGTGACCCGCACGAACTTTCTCTGCAGTCTCTGCTTGTTCGGCGCATACTTTTTCAATAGCAGCCATGAGTGCGCCATCATCATTTACAACTTTAATTCCGCGCTTTGCAACCACCTCAGATGGCTTGCCTTCTCCGGCAATTACACCTTCAACAACTTGGCGGGCAAGTTTGTCGGTAAGTTCTCCGGCGTTAACTAAAGCAACAATCTCTGCAACATCTTTTGGAGTAATCGCCAAATCAGCAATTGCAATATCTTTGTCATTTGCAATTCGTGAAATCTCTCCTAGCCACCAACTGCGTGCCTTTGTTGGATCTGCGCCAAGTAAAACTGTTTCTTCTACGATATCTAGAACATCGGCATTGATCATTGCAGCCATTTCTTTTTCAGGAACTGCCCATGCCTCTTGTAAACGTTTGCGACGAATTGATGGTCGCTCTGGCAATCCTGCGCGCAATTTTTCAATCCATGCTGCATCAGGTTCTACCGGCACTAGATCTGGCTCTGGGAAATAACGGTAATCCTCTGCCTGTTCCTTCGAACGACCAGAGCGAGTCAGACCAGATTCTTCTTGAAAATGTCGAGTCTCTTGAACTACTCGTCCCCCTGCATTTAACAGCTCTGCATGACGAATCATTTCTCCGCGTACTGCGCGCTCTACAGATCGAAGTGAGTTCACATTTTTTGTCTCACTTCTAGTCCCTAATGTTTCTGCACCAATTAAACGTAGTGAAACGTTTGCATCACAGCGCAGTGATCCTTGTTCCATCTTCACATCGCTGACGCCAAGTGATCGCAAAATATCTCGAAGCTCGGCAACATATGCCTTTGCAACCTCTGGAGCGTATTTCCCTGTTCCCGGCACAATCTTTGTAACGATCTCCACCAAAGGAATTCCTGCGCGGTTGTAATCAAGCAGTGAGTACTCGGCGCCATGAATACGCCCGGTCGCACCACCTACGTGAAGAGATTTTCCTGTGTCTTCCTCCATATGTACACGCTCTACTTCAATACGAAACTTCTTTGGTCCTTCATCTGTTTCGATCTCTACATCAACATAACCATCAACGCAGATTGGCTCGTCATACTGAGAGATCTGGAAGTTCTTTGGCATATCTGGATAGAAGTAGTTCTTTCGAGCAAAGCGAGAAAATGGTGCAATAGAACAGTTCAACGCTAAACCAATTTTGATCGTTGACTCAATCGCTTTCTCATTTACGACTGGCAGAGCTCCTGGCAATGCCAGACAGACTGGACACGTCTGTGTGTTTGGTTCTGCCCCAAAAACAGTTGCACATCCACAGAACATTTTTGACTCTGTATTTAGCTCAACGTGAACTTCAAGACCTAATACAGGCTCATACTTTGCAACTACATCATCATATGTAAGGCTCATTTGCTAGCCTCCAACTTCGGAGCACGATCTAAAAGTGGTGCACCCCATTTTGAAAGTAGCGCCGCTTCAAGTGCTCCGCCAACTGAGTACATCCGTTCATCTTTCATTACAGGTGACATGATCTGAAAACCAACAGGTAGTCCATCTTCATCTGCTAAACCAGCAGGTAGTGACATTCCACCAATACCAGCCATGTTCACTGGAATAGTTGCAATGTCATTTAAGTACATTGCAAGAGGATCATTAGCCTTTTCACCAATTTTAAATGCAGTGGTTGGGCACGTTGGTGAAACCAGAACATCTGCTTTAGTAAATGCCTGTGTGAAATCCTGAGTTATAAGGGTACGAACTTTTTGTGCACTTCCGTAGTAAGCATCGTAATAACCAGAAGAAAGAGCGTAGGTTCCAAGGATGATTCTGCGCTTAACTTCTTTACCAAAACCAACTTCGCGAGTTAAGTTCATTACTGATTCAGCAGAGGCGCCGTCTATATCTCCAACTCGCAAGCCATAACGCATGGCATCAAATCGAGCAAGATTTGATGATGCTTCAGAGGGTGCAATTAAGTAATAAGCAGCAAGTGCGTATTCAAAGTTTGGTGCAGACACTTCTACTATTTCTGCTCCTGCTTTTGCCAATAGCTCTAGCGCTTCCTCAAAGCGAGCTCGTACACCTGGTTGATAACCATCACCATTTAACTCTTTTACAACTCCAATTTTCATTCCTTTAACGTTTGCCTCTTTAGCAGCTTTAACAACTTGAGGAATAGGTGCATTAATCGAAGTTGCATCCTTTGGGTCATAACCTGCGATCGCTTCATGTAAAAGCGCAGTGTCTAAAACAGTTCGTGCACATGGACCTGCTTGATCTAGTGATGAAGAAAAAGCAACCAATCCGTATCGCGAAACTCCGCCGTATGTTGGTTTTACTCCCACTGTTCCTGTAACAGCTGCGGGCTGGCGAATGGAACCGCCAGTATCTGTTCCAATTGCAAGAGGTGCTTCAAATGATGCAAGTGCTGCTGAAGATCCACCACCTGATCCGCCAGGAATTCTAGATAAATCCCATGGATTATGAGTTGGTCCGTAGGCAGAGTTTTCAGTTGATGAGCCCATTGCGAACTCATCCATATTTGTCTTACCTAAAATAATGATGTCGTTCTTTTTTAAATTTGCGACAACCGTTGAGTCATAAGGTGGTAGCCAACCTTCTAAAATCTTTGATCCGCAGGTTGTTGGCTTATTTTTCTGTGCCAAAACATCTTTTAGCGCTAGCGGAACACCAGCCAATGGTAACAATTTCTCACCTTTGGCTCGCTTGGCATCAACCTGTGCAGCTTGCTCAAGTGCACCTTTTTTATCAACAAACAAAAATGCATGAACTTTGTCATCAACGGCTTTGATTTGATCTAAATGTGCTTGCGTCAATGCAACGGAAGTGGTTTCACCGCTTGCAAGTTTTGCCGCCATCTGGGATGCGCTGTTACGAATCACTCTTCACCTAAAATCTGAGGGACTCGAAATCTTTGATCTTCTTGTGCAGGTGCACCTGATAGAGCATCTTCTGGTGAAAGACTTGGAACTACAACGTCCGGGCGAAATACGTTGCGAAGTGATAGTGGATGAGAAGTTGGTGCAACATCGGCTGAGGCAACTTCTTGAACGCGTGCTACGGCATCTAAAATTACTGTGAACTCTTTAGACAAGCTGACCAGCTCTTCTTCGCTCATTTCGATGCGAGCAAGGCCTGCTAACTTTGCGACTTCATCGCGGGAAAGGCTGCTCATAGTTGAGGAGTCTAATTTATTTCCAGATTAACTGCGAATTTGGCCATTTCCAGTAACAATCCAAGTGGTGGTGGTCATTGCCTCTAGGCCCATAGGACCACGAGCATGAAGTTTTTGATTAGAGATCCCAATCTCAGCACCAAAACCCATTTGTTCGCCATCTGTAAATCTAGTTGAAGTATTCACCATTACAGCTGCGCAATCACTCAGAGCAATAAAACGCTTGGCTACTTCTTTGTTCTCTGTAACGATTGCTTCAGTATGTTGAGTTCCATATTTAGCAATGTGCTCATTTGCTTCATCAACGGAGTTAACAACAGCAACGTTAATCTCTAAATCACCGTATTCAGTACTCCAATTTTCTACATGTGCTGGCTTAACTTCAATCCCTGCGTTCTTTGCAATCTTTTCAATTGTGCTATCAACATGCATGATGACTCCTGCATCCTGGAGAGCTTTAAGTGCAATGGGAGCAAAGCTCTCAGCAATTTTAGAATGAATCAACACTGTTTCTGCGGAGTTACATACGCTGGGTCTTTGTACTTTTGAATTGATAATGATTGGAACTGCTTTAGCTAAATCTGCAAACTCATCAATATAGACATGGCATACCCCTGCCCCTGTTTCAATTGTTGGCACGGTTGAATCATCTACAACCATTCGAATGAGAGCAGCACTTCCTCGTGGGATAACCAAATCAACTTTTCCACGGGCATGAAGTAAAGCTTTAACCGTTTCGCGATCATCTGATGGCACTAGTTGAATGACGTCTGGAGATATCTTTGTACCTGACAAAGCCTCTCGCATTATGCGAACTAAAACTTCATTACTGTGAGCAGCACTTGAAGAGCCGCGCAATAACGCAGCATTTCCTGACATTAACAAAATTACTGCAGCATCTACGGTTACATTGGGACGAGCCTCATAAACCATTCCTATTACTCCAAATGGCACTGTGATCTGTTCTAACTCAAGACCATTAGGCAAAGTCGATTTTCGTAAAGTAATTCCAAGTGGATCTGGAAGCTGGCTCACTTGCCGTGCTCCCCCTGCAATCCCTTTAATGCGTTCAGGGGTTAATAAAAGTCGATCAAGTAGTGATGAATTTAATCCAGATGCACGCCCTGCTTCCATATCTTTTTCATTAGCAGCAACAATCTCTGCACTACGTGCCTCAATGGCATCTGCAATCACTTCTAACGCGGCTTTTCGCTCGACCCCAGAGGAAACGCTTAAAGTTTTGCCAGCTAGGCGTGCTTTGTCAGCAAGTGCGTTAATTAATTCTTGTGAATTCATCTAAATCAACACCAAGTCATCTCTGTGAACTAACTCGCGCTCATACTCTGCGCCAAGTGATGCAGCTAGCTCTTTTGTTGAACGTCCTAACATCTTTGGCAAATCCTCTGAATCAAATGCAACTAAGCCGCGCGCAATAACAACGCCATCAGGTCCAACAAGTTCAACTGCATCGCCTGCAATGAAATCTCCTTCAACAGCTGTTACTCCTGCAGGCAACAACGAAACGCCTCTTTCTAAAATTGCAGTAACTGCGCCTGCATCAAGGACTAGTTTTCCATGTGACTTTGTTGCATGAGCAAGCCACAAAAGTCGCGATGTTGTTTTGCTAGCCTGTGCGTGAAAATGCGTACCAAAATCCTGGCCAGATAAAGACTTATCTGAATCCTTCAAAGATGTCAGCAACATTGGAATTCCAGCAGATGTTGCGATGCGGGCAGCGTCAACCTTGGTAACCATTCCCCCACTACCAACTCCTGCAGATCCTGCTCCACCAAGTGTTACACCGTCGATATCTGCAACTGATAAAACTTCTTTAATTCTTTGTGCACCCGACTGAGTTGGAGGCGCGTCATAGAGTGCATCGATATCTGAGACCAATACCAGTAAATCTGCGCCAATGAGCAATGCAACTAATGCCGCAAGACGATCATTATCGCCAAAGCGGATCTCTTGGGTGCCAACAGTGTCATTTTCATTAATGATTGGAACCACACCTAGCTGAAGTAGTTTGTATAAGGTGCGTTGAGCATTTTGATAATGTGAACGTCGAACGACATCTTCAGTTGTAAGCAAAACCTGGGACGCAGTTATCGAATGACGAGCAAAGCTTTGTGTGTATTGAGCAACTAGTAACCCTTGGCCAACCGATGCTGCAGCTTGTTGTGTTGCTAGATCTTTTGGACGGGTAGTTAATCCCAAAGGTGCTAAACCTGCGGCAATGGCACCTGATGAAACAACAACTACTTCTGCGCCACGTTTTTTGCAGGCTGCAACAACATCAACGAGTTTGTTTACAGCCATTTCATCTAGTGCAGATCCAGCTTTACCTGTTAAGGAAGATGACCCAATCTTGATGACGATTCGCTTTGCAGTTGTAATCTGCTCTCGGCTCACTTGTCATCTCCATCCTCTTTGTTCTGTGTTGAATCTTGCTTGACTATCGGTGGTGAAAGTCTAGGCGTGCGTGGGTCTTCAACGTTGTATTCCCATTGCTTGGCGATTTCATCTTCGCTCAATTCATCTACTGGTTTCTCGGTTAATGACCATGTGGACTCAAGACGTGAATCTTCACCGCGACGGAAAAGATGGCCCGCGAGTTGCTCTGCTCCAGCCTCAATCGTTGGCTCCCAATCAAAGATTACTTCTGTTGCTCCATCACCAATTCGAACTTCACTACCGGCGACTGCGCCCTTCTTAAACAAATCTTTTTCAACACCTAATTGAGCAAGGCGATCTGCAAGATAACCGATTGCTTCAGCATTTTTGAAGTTAGTTTGACGAACCCATCGTTCCACTTTTTGACCACGGATTGTGAAAGAGCCATCTGCATTTGCTTTAACAACAAAACCTGAATCATCAACTGGTACTGGTCTTAAGATGATTCGTGTTCTCTCTTCTAATCCTGCAAGGGCGCGATTTTTCTGCACCAGACGACCCATTGCATAGGTTAGGTTTTGCAAACCTTCACGTGATGCAGCAGATATTTGATAGACCTCATAGCCCATTGCCTTAAGCTCTTCTTCCACCATATCTGCCATGGCTTTTCCATCAGGTAAATCAATTTTATTAAGAGCAACAATTCGAATTCGATCTTCTAAGCCACCATAGAGTGCAAGTTCATTTTCAATAGATTTTAAATCTGCAACTGGATTTCGATCTGTTTCAAGCGTTCCACAATCTAGAACATGGACTAACGCCACACATCTTTCAACATGGCGCAAAAATTCAAGCCCTAATCCTTTTCCAACAGATGCACCTGGAATTAATCCTGGAACATCGGCAACAGTAAAGCGAGTTTCTCCTGCTTGAACAACACCAAGATTTGGCACAAGTGTTGTAAATGGATAATCAGCAATCTTTGGACGGGCAGCTGAAATGGCCGCAACTAAGGATGACTTACCAGCACTTGGAAAACCCACCAATGCAATATCTGCAACAGATTTTAATTCAAGTGTGAGAGTTCTTTCTTGTCCTGGTTCACCAAGCAGTGCAAAACCTGGTGCACGTCTTTTTGATGATGAAAGTCCAAGGTTTCCGAGTCCACCAAAGCCACCTTGTGCTGCAAGGAATGTTGTTCCATTTCCAACTAAGTCGGCGATCTGCTCGCCGTTGTGATCATAAACAACAGTTCCATTTGGAACTCCAAGGATTAAATCTTCACCTTGATGACCGTCTTTGCGATCCCCATATCCTTGATGACCTGAAGTTGCTTTGCGATGTGGAGAGTGATGAAAATCAAGAAGAGTAGTCACGCTTGAATCAACAACTAATATGACATCGCCGCCGCGACCACCATTTCCACCATCTGGGCCACCAAGTGGTTTGAATTTTTCTCGCTTAACCGAGACGCAACCATCTCCACCTTTGCCAGCAATTGCATAGAGAGTTACACGATCGACAAATGTTGTCATCTGCTCACTCCCTACTTTCTTTTAAAACTATCTCTAAAAATCAATTGCAATAAAAAAGCGAGCCGCATATATACGGCTCGCTCTCTTTGAGAAACCCTAAATTAAACTGCCGGTGCCACATTCACTACACGGCGACCGCGAGCGCGACCGAATTCAACAACGCCTGCAGCTAGTGCAAACAAAGTGTCATCCTTACCGCGACCTACGTTCTTACCTGGGTGAAAATGTGTTCCGCGTTGGCGAACAAGAATTTCGCCTGCGTTTACTTCTTGTCCACCGAAGCGCTTGATGCCAAGGTACTGTGGATTGGAATCGCGACCGTTTCGTGTCGAGGAGACACCCTTTTTACTTGCCATTTATCTCAGCCCC